>CAYYYT010000058.1:0-3720 GCA_964476105.1 uncultured Candidatus Saccharibacteria bacterium
TATTTGTATAATAACCTGTTTTTTTGATTAAATCAACAGTTTGGCATACTATCTTCTTATCCTTAGCCACAATAACCCAAGGTGTCGCATAATAAAATTACACTGGTTTTTGTGTTAAATCAACGATCGCTAGTTCTAGTGGTAATTGCAAAATAACTGCGTATTTTAACCCCTGTTCTGCCACAATAAATCGCTCTAACATATTTTGGATGTCTTTTTCTGATATTTTTAAAACCTGCTGTTTAAGTACCTCTATTTCTTCTTGAGAAAACCCACTATTTTGCGCCTCCGAAAAAGAAGTATCAATTTTTAACAGCAACGCCTGACGCAAATAAAAAATTAAGGTTTTGGTAAATTCCTGTAAATCAACGCCCTCTTTTACCAGCGTATCAATATAAAGCACGGCCTGTTTACTGTCTTTTGCCAGCAAACAATCAACAAACGCCGATATTTGCGAAACCTCTACAATACCCAAGAGTTCTTTAATATCCGCGGTTTTAAGGGTTCCACTTGAAAAATTAATGCATTTATCCAGCAATGATTCGGCATCGCGAAATGACCCGCGCGCATTTAAGGCAATCAATGAAAGTGCCGAAGTTTCAAATTTAATATGTTCTTTTTTTAAAATAAATTCCAGCTTTTCAATAATTTCGTTGGTTTGCAAGCGCTTAAAATCAAATCGCTGACATCGGGATACAATGGTCGGAATCATTTTGTGGGCTTCTGTAGTAGCCAGAATAAAAATAGCGTGAGCAGGTGGCTCTTCCAGGGTTTTTAGCAAAGCATTAGCAGCAGATTTAGAAAGTTGATGGCATTCGTCAATGATAAAAATTTTGTACTTTGATTTTACCGGTGCAAATTTAAGCCCAGATATTAATTCGCGAACATCATCAACGCCGGTGTGACTGGCGGCATCAATTTCAATTAAATCCATTGATTTTCCTGCTAAAATTTCTTGACAAGAATCACATTCATTGCAAGGCCTCGTCTCGCCGAAGCTATTAGCGGAGGCGGATTTATCACTTTTTTTAGCCTCAGCCGCCTTCGTCAAAGACTTCGGCGCGCCAACACAGTTTACCGCTTTGGCCAACAAGCGCGCCATGGTAGTTTTCCCGGATCCACGCGGACCGCAAAATAAATAGGCATGCGAAATAGCACCATTATTAAGAGCGTTCGTTAATGTTTGCACCACATGTTTTTGACCAATAACTTCCGAAAATCCCTGTGGTCGGTATTTTCTATATAAGGCAATGTTTTCTGACATACTATTTTTTGAAGACTAAATATTTATAACCTAAAAAGTTCCAGAGGGCGGTGGTCAAGGCAGCTAAAATCACGGCAAGTTTTGTCCAAGTATCACCAGGAAAAGCGTAAGAAATATCCATTTGCATAAAGAAATAAAAAGCGATGGTGTCAATGAGAAGCCCGACTAGGGTGATAAAAAAGAATTGCGCCATTTCTGCCTTTATATCGCGCTGGTCATCCTGGGCAACATCAAAATGCGGTTCGGTATGTATTTGGTGTTCACCAAATGCCCAGTATTTATTGCCCCAATATTTCAGTGAAGTAGAAATTAAAAAAGAAATACTTTTTGCTGTCACCGCAACAAAAGGAACTTGGTTAAACAATATCCAGGCCAAAAATTCAAAAATTTTAAGATCGATAATGGTGGCTGTGGCACCAACTAATACAAATTTTGCCAATTGGAAAACAAATAATAATTTCCGGCCAATGGCGTGCGCAACCCATAAACAAAAGAGTGAAAATAAGGGAAAGAAAACCCAAATAAGAAGGCCCCAGTAAAGTCCGATATCAATTCCCCACTCTCGCAAAAAATCACCGACTAAAAAGCCGATAATTCTTCCCATTACGAGTGCAAAAATAATATCGGTGACTTTCATATTCATTCAGAATATCACAGACTTTTTTTAAAATCAAAAAGCCTCGACTTGCAAACGCAAGACGAGGCATGAGATCAATTTACTTTCGCTTTTTCTTTTTAATTTCTCTTTGCATTTGTTTTTGTTTTTCCTGAAGATCGTTCCAAGAAAGAAAGACTGCTAAAAGAAATAAACCCAGTGCATTTATTGGAAAATAGCGGTAATACAAAAGGGTTTTGGCGAAGCTGATTTTCTGATAACTTTCCAAGCAAAGAGCGGTCCAATGCATCAGAATCGGCAATCCCAAGAGAAATGTAGCTATTAAAAAGAGTCGCCAAGACATTTCATAGGCAATCACGCAACCCGGACCAATCAGGAGTGAAAAAATGGTCATATAGAAAAAATCCCGACCATCGCCACCGGTAAGACCCGTGTGAATCGCAGAAAAACATGGAGCAAAAACAGATAAAATTATAATCAAGGCGATGTATTTCATGACATAGCTCCTGCAAAAGTAAGAAGTTGTAAATTTACTAACCAAATCATACGGCATTTGCTACCAAAAATCAATGTAAAATAAAAAGCCTTGCCGACGCGCGTCGGCAAGGCTATAAATCAAGAGGCGCCCGATTTGAATTCTTGTTTGCTGGAAAACCGACAAATCATCAAAGCGACTACGTAAGCCACTCCAAAAGCTACGAGAATCGCCGGAAACCGCCACTCAAACAAAAATTTTGTAATCGGGCCTTTTCCCAGAAACCAATATGCTTGCGTTAGCATAACGGGAATCAGAAGAAGTGTCGTAAAGAAAATCGCCAGAACGACTCCCTCCCAAGACCATTCCCAATCTGGCAGGTAGCCACATTCAGAGAGTGAAAAAAGAATAATTTGCAAAGCGGTTGGAAATAGCAAAACGATTAAGCACATCCAACCCTCAGACTGCACTCCGGCAAAAAAAGCATACAGAAATCCCAACAACATGCCTGGCATATATGTCAGAATTATTTTCTCACCACGACTCATAACAATTCCTTTCTTTTATAGTTTGCGACGAGGATACATACGCGGACTATCCAGGTAATCCATCCAAGTACCCAAGGTAAAGAGCAGAAAAAAGAAAATCCCAATTGGCACACAGACAAGATAGCGATAGTAAAAAATTTCTACTGCTATTTCTATGTCTCCTGATTTTTTTACCACCCAAGCAATGCATCGCATAGCAATGGGTATTACTGAAAAAGCCGAAAGGCAAAACCCCAGCCAGTAATCAGATTGATAAAAGGATTCAACAATAAGACACACAATTGCTGGACTCAGTATTGCGACGACGCAAAAATGCATCATTTCGCCACTAGCCAAGGCGGTATAAAAATAAGAAATGAAAACACCAAGAATCAAATATCCAATGGTAATAAGGATATCGTCCATAGCAAGGACTCCTTTGTTAAAGTGCAAAAAATCACTAACAAAATAATATAATTTTAAAATAAATTTGTCAACGAAGACTTTTACTTACCTATTTTAAAAAAATTTGCTAAGATACAGAAACAAAACATTTATGAAAAAACCAACGATAAAAATTTATAATACGTTAACGCGCAAAAAAGATATTTTAAAACCGAAAAAGGGTAAAAAAATACATTTGTTTGTCTGCGGTCCAACGGTTTATGATTTTTCACACCTTGGACACGCGCGCACCTATGTGATGTTTGACTGTTTTGCTAAATATTTAAAACAGGTTGGTTATACTGTTTTTTACCTACAAAATATTACCGATGTGGATGATAAAATCATCCAACGCGCTCGCGAAAAAGGTGTTTCTGCCAAAGACTTGGCCCAG
>CAYYYT010000059.1:0-3704 GCA_964476105.1 uncultured Candidatus Saccharibacteria bacterium
AACAAGCGCGCTATTAAAGTAGAATGTTGGGCGAGTAAACAGACGTGCGTTCATATCGGGGAATCTCTGCCCAAGGGTTAGGAGCTTGAAGGGTACATAATTATTAACCGATAAATAACCGAGCAAAATTCCCGGAAAAGATAAAATTATGGCCCCTGGAATCTTTGGTACTAGTTTCAATAACAAAAATAATAATCCAAGAAAAATAAGAAATACTAAAGTTGTGATACCTGATGCTGAACCGAGATGCGAAAGTGATTCAATTAAATTGTCGAAAAATTTCTCATGCGCTTTTAAGCCACTGATACCAAAAGCAAAATTAAATTGATTGAAAGCAATAATAAATGCTACTCCAAGAGTAAAACCATGCACCGTACTGGCGGGAATGAAAAACAAATACCGCTCTAATTTAAATACATACGCTAACAAAATAAAAACTCCGCACATGATGGCAAGCATTGCTAAGCTGCTACTTCCATGCGCAAGGGCATAAGCAGCCAACAAACCTGAGAGTGCACCAGTAGGGCCAACAATATTGTAATTACTTCCACCAAATAGCGAAGCAACGAGCCCGGCCCAAATTGCGGTGATAATTCCTTCAACCGGAGAAGATTGTGATGCAACCGCCAAAGAAACTGATAGCGGAATAGAAACTAATGCAACCGTAATTCCAGATTTCCAATTAAATTTTATTTTCGAAAAAATATTTTTTATCATAGAGGTTTTTAAACGACGTTGGTATATCACAGTTCACACACAATGACAAGTATCTACAAATAAAAAACTTTCCAAACAAAACTGTGTATAACTTTGCTATTTACTATTTATTTATTTTAGCAAACACTCTATAATATATTTAGGTCGAAAAAAATTTTACACACATGCTTGTCGTGTAAAAATATTTCTCAAAATTTTTCTCGCGATCGCGGGTAGAAAAATAAAATTATTTTTAAAAAGGAGGTGCACAATATGGCAACAAAGAAAAAGACAGTTAAAAAAGCAAAACGTCCAGCTGCTAAGAAAAAGACAGTTAAAAAAGCAAAACGTCCAGCTGCTAAGAAAAGGAAAGCTGCTAAAAGAAGTCGATAATCGTTTCTTCAACCACATAAGTTTGCTTCAAAAAACAATAGTGGTTTAAAAAATCCTCTGTCATTACAGTGGATTTTTTTATTTTAAAAAATCTTACAACAAACTCCTTTGCCCAGCAGAATAAATTTTTTCACCGTTTAAAATATCAATTTTTCCAAAAATTCCATCATAACCTCCTTGTGCTTTTACTTTTCCACTGCGCATATTTTCAATTGCAGTCGCAATATTTTTATTTGTTGCTACTGAGGCAATTTCATCAAGCGGAGCATCCAGTAAAATATAAAATTCACTGCCAATTTTTTGAGTCAACATGTCATATTCTGTTTTGACTTTTTTACTACCTACCCCAACACCAAAAACTTGACCGATCGTCTCTCGTAGAGGAACAATGTAACGATGTGGGATAAATCGCGCTTTTTTTACCTCAGCAAAGTTTCTGTCTGCTAAATCGTGCACACGGTGTAAAACACCAATCGTCAAAGGTCTTTTGCAGCGCGGGCAAATTCCTTTTTCATTTTTTGTCTCTTCAGGTTGAAGCACCACCTCACAAGCCGCATGACCATCGAGATGGTATTTCCCTTCCTCGGGGTAAAATTCAATGGTGTACAAAAATTTTTTTGCATCATGCTCATTAATAATTCGTCGGATTTCAGAATAAGAAACATCTTTTTCATTTTCAAAACCAAATACATTGGCTTCGCGGCCAAGATTTTCGAGCCCGTGCGCATCAGAATTAGACAAAAGAGTAATATTATCGAGCATACTAAGGCGATGATTCATCTCCGGGTCGCTCGAAAGACCGGTTTCAATCGCTTTGATATGCGGAGTTAATTCTTCGAAACATTCTTCCAAAGTGTCATAACCAGATTTTGATCCAAAAACCGAAAACCACGGCGTCCACGCATGGGCTGGCACAACCATCATGCGCTCGTCAATCTCCAAACAAATGCTTAATATTTCTTTGGCGGAAATTCCCATCATCGGCCGCCCATCAGACCTGATGTTTACCCCCCTACTTTCTAAAACCGTATTAAACTTTTTTGCTGTTTCCAAATTTGGTGCAAAAATCAACAAATGCAAACGCCTTGTTTTATCTTTATGCTTATAGATACACGCGATTTCTGTACCAAGAACAAAACGAGTTTTAGATTGGACCAGACCCCTCCGCGCCTCCCCTTCTAAAGGGGAGGAGAAAATATCCCCTCCTGCCGGAGGAGGGGTCAGGGGTGGCGGGAGTTTCAACCGATAAATCCCTTGGGTATCTTCTACCAAATTCTCTTCCAAATGTTTAAACCACGCCGGATGTGTAAAATCTCCGGTAGAAATAATATCTATCCCCTTCTTTTCAGCGGCCGCAGAAATATTTGGTAATTCTAGTTGCTTAGAGCATGCCCGAGAATATTTGGAATGAACATGTAGATCGATGATTTTGGGGAGCATAAAAAAATTATTTACCGTATCCGTTTTTCGCCTTCTGCTCCAAAATCCACTCTCCCACTTTTTTATCGAAACTAATTTTTACATCTGGTAATTTTGCAGCAGTAAAAAAATATGTCAGTGTTAGCCATTCAAGCAGTGGCGAAACCGTTTTTTTGGTATAGGTGAGATCTGTCCAAGGAATACTGAGTGGTTTGAATCCTGTTTTGAAAAGAAATATTGTCTTGATACGTAGTGATTGCAGAGTAGATTCCAAAGTTATTATTCCATTATATTTTCCAATGCCAATTTTGGCATATACTCTTTTCTTGGTTGCTAAGGTTTGATCCAAATTTCCCGGGTATACCAATTCCATTTTCTTCCATTTACTAAAATGAGCCAGAACCCAAACCCACCCACGCCACAGCAAAACGACTACCCCCAAACATGCGGCAAAAGTAAATAAGGTGAGAAAAATAGCATAGGTGGACATACAAGACGTAATAATACAAAATTTAAGGTAAATTTCTTCCTTAGTACTATATCTAGTCAATCACAATTAATCAATAATTGGGAACAGAAACCCGTTTTCTAGAATTTAACACACATCAAATTATCAGTAATCAATTTTCGAATTATCAATAAAGTTTCAATTTTCATTTGTAAGGTATGTTTTCATAGAAAGCGGATTATTAAGTAGTATTGAAGAGTTTAGATAATCTAGACCTATTTGATCATTGCAATTTGAGATTTGTTCGCCTACCTGCAGGCAGGAAAACTGATATTGGAAATTTTTACCAACCTAAGCCAAAAAAACTCTTTACTAAGGATAAATTTATCTATAATTAGCCAAATAATATATTAATACTCCCGACATATTCTTGACAAGACTACTAAAATATGATATACTGTCTCGTTAGGTGAGATTGAGAGAGAATATGAGAGCAGTAATTAACAATTGAAAAAAGCCAAAGAGGGGGATTTTTAATACCTCCCTATATATAAAGCAGGAGCAAACTGGAGGAGCTACTTACCTAAGATAAGTACCACCTCAAGGTTGTTCCTAAAAAAATAACCTAAAAAATAGACTAAGCCGTGATATCCTTGACAATATCAAGATACCATGGTTGATCATTAAAAAAATTCACATTCCCACTCTAGCTTACAGATTATCTCTTAAATCTCGAGATTGCTTCTTA
>CAYYYT010000060.1:0-3700 GCA_964476105.1 uncultured Candidatus Saccharibacteria bacterium
CTCTGGACTAGCGTCCTGGCAGAAATTGAATTGTCTATTTCTAAGGCGAATTTTGCGACCTGGTTTCAAAATACTGAAATCTCTTCTCGAGATAATGAAAAAGTTATTATTTCCGTACCCAATGCGTTTTCTAAAGAATGGTTAAGTAACAAATATTACAAACCTATTTTAAAGACGATGCACGATATTGATAACACCATTAAAGAATTAGAATTTGTTATCAATCCACAATCAGCAAAAAATCTTATCCCCAAACAATCCACAGAAGATAATAAACAAGATATTGAACAGTTAAAGTTTGATGAGTTTAAGGTAAATAAAGAAACAAATCTTAACCCACGCTATACTTTTGAAAATTTTATCGTGGGATCTTTTAATGAATTAGCTTATGCTGCAGCTTTAGCTATTTCTGAAAATCCAGGACATATTTATAATCCTCTCTTTATATATGGTGGAGTGGGACTTGGTAAAACCCATTTAATGCAAGCTATTGGAAATAAAATCGCTGATGGACCTAAAAAGAAAAAAGTAAAATATATTCCTTCAGAAAAACTTATTTCAAATATTATTGCCGCAATTCGTAGTAATACTATGGAAGCTTTCAAAGCTAGCCTTGCCCCTATCGATGTATTAATTATTGATGATGTGCAATTTATTGCTGGAAAAATTAAAACTCAAGAAGAATTTTTCCATGTTTTCAATTCTTTATACGAAAAAAATAAACAAATTATTTTATCTTCTGATAAACCACCAAATGCTATTGCTGAATTAGAAGAACGACTACGATCTCGATTTGAAGGGGGGATGATTGCCGATATTAGTCTTCCAGAATATGAAACCCGATTAGTCATCCTTAAAACAAAACTTCAGGAAAAAAATCTAAAATTACCTGATGAGATTTTAGAATACATCGCCTCAAATGTGAAAAAAAATATCCGAGAACTCGAAGGGGCATTAAATAATTTACTGATTTACTATAAGACTAATAACAGCGCTCCTAGTCTTGAAACTGCTAAAAAATTACTCAAAGGCTTTGTTTTTTCACCCTTTGACGTGGCTAACTATAAAAAGATTATTGAAACCGTAGCTAAATTTTATAACCTAGAGGAAAAAAATCTTTTTGATTTAACCAGGAGAAAAGAAATTGTAAAACCAAGACAAGTGGCTATGTTTTTACTACGCAAAGAGTTAAAGTATTCATTCCCAGCAATTGCTAGAAAATTTGGTGGAAAAGACCATACTACCGTTATTTATGCTTATAAAAAAATTCAACGAGAAAGTGAAGAAAATAACAAATTAACCGACGAATTAAATCTTATAAAACAAAGAGTATATAGTGGATAAAAATGTGGATAACTTTGGGAATTTCTTGGTACTATTTTAATGAGTCGTTATTCACCCAGATTTTACCTAAGTTATTACGCTAGTTTTAAGACAATTTATCCACAAGTTATTTCACAAAAATTTGTGAATAAAACTATAGAGAACTTTATAACATTTTTACCAAAAACCGGCTTACTAATAACAACTACTAATATATAAATTTTAATTTAATTAATTATTAATACTCGTACATGAAACTAGAAATATTAAAAGAAAATTTAAAGAATGGACTTTCGGTAGTGGAGAGAATTGTTGGTAAAAATTTATCGTTACCTATTTTAAATAATGTATTAATTGATACCGAGGATAGTTTTATTAACCTGGTTTCCACAGATTTGGAGACGAGTATTAAAATCTGGACATTAACGAAGATTTTAAACAAGGGAAAAGTAGTGGTTCCGGCAAAATTTCTTTCTAGTTTTATTTCTTCTTTACCGAATGAAAAAATTGTAATGGAGGCAAAAGAGCAAAATCTTTATATTGAATGCCAAAATTTAAAAACTCAAATTCAAGGATTTAATCCCGAAGAGTTTCCTATTATTCCTAAGTTTGATAATACTGAATTTTTAGAAATTGATAATAAAAAATTGTGTCTTGGATTGAAGCAGGTAATTGATGTTGCTTCTCCTTCCCAGACACGCCCAGAGATTTCTGGCATTTATTTTTCTTTTTCTAAAAATAATGTAAAAATGGTGGCGACCGATAGCTTCCGATTAGCAGAAAAAAGTGTTTATTTAGAAACTCCTTTTAAAAAAGAGTATTCATTTATTTTGCCCCAAAAACCCGCTCGAGAAATTATGAATATTTTAGAAGATAAAGAAGGTGTGGTTAAATTATATTTTTCCAATAATCAGGTGTTATTTGAGCTTCCTATGGCTCAAGTTGATCATCCTCAGGTTCAGGTAACTTCGCGATTGATTGATGGAGAATATCCTAATTATCAAGATATTATTCCACAGAAATTTAAAACCATTATTACCTTAAAGCGAGATGAATTTTTAAATCAAATTAAAACAGCTTCATTATTTTCAGGTAAAGTTAATGAGGTTAAATTATTAATTCATTCAGATAAAAAAGAAGTTCAAGTTTTTGCTAAAAGCCAAGATATTGGAGAAAATACTTCAAGTCTTTCCGTAGATATTGAAGGAGAGTCGGTGGAAATTTCTTTTAACTATAAATTCTTAATAGATGGTCTGCAAAACATTAAAAGTTCAGAAGTAACCTTTAATGTTAGTAAGGAAGATGGGCCTTGTCTTTTAAAACCGGTTGGCGATGAGAGTTATGTCTACATGGTTATGCCAATAAAATCGATTTAAACTAAAAAAACGCTCGTATACGAGCGTTTTTTTAGTTTAGTGACTCACGGGCTCAGAACTGTTTTGACCGGCTGGATTTGAGAGCCAATTCTTTATCGCGTCATCCCAAAATAAAAGCATTGGATCTGGGTTTTGTGGAGGAGGTCCAAGTGGATTATTTCTATCAATATAATATAAGATGCTGTGAGGAGGGTTGTCGCTTGGTAATTGTCCTAGTAAGATTGGATTTCTATTTTCAATCGGATCAGGTTTAGTGAAATTTTCTACTGGACGAGTGGTGAGTAATTTTTCCATAACTTTTCTCCAAATTGGAGCGGCAAGTCCAATACCTGTTTTTTTGTTAGTTGAAGAATTATCATTATTTCCCACCCAAACACCCACGACTGCAAATGGGCTATATCCCATAGTCCAAGCATCGTTGAAATATTGTGTCGTTCCCGTTTTAGCAGCAACTTGGTAGTTAGAAAAATGAAGATCATTATTTTCTCCAAACATTGGCGCACGCGCATTATTGTCTGATAAAACATCATTAATTTGGCGAGCAACTTGCGTATCTAAAACTTTGGTTGGTTCCTTGGTATTTTTTTCAAGAACATTTCCATTACTGTCTTCAATTCTTAAAATACTTACCGGGTCAGTTCTAAAGCCTTCTGAGGCAAAAACTCCATAAGCTGAAGTCATTTCTAAAAGAGTTACTTCTCCTCCACCTAAAACTAAGGAAAGTCCATATCGGTCAGGATCATTTAAGGTAGTAATTCCAAAGTCTTGGGCAGTTTGAATACTATCTTGCAATCCCGCTAAATAAAGTAATTGAACCGATGGAATGTTGAGCGATTGAGCAAGGGATGATCTTAAAGATACGGTTCCTCGATATTTGCCATCATAGTTTTGAGGATGATAGCAATTATTTCCCATAGGATCTTTGTCTCCTGTCGCGTCGGTTGGACAGTTAGGGTTGAATTCAGTTTTTACGTCCCATAAAACGGTTTCTGGAGTGTAGC
>CAYYYT010000061.1:0-3590 GCA_964476105.1 uncultured Candidatus Saccharibacteria bacterium
ATCTTTCTAACCACCTCATACACCTTTTGGCGAAATTGAGTCATTGTATAATTTATTTAAAAGAAACTGATGAGCCTTTTCTAAAACATCCCTGCCCTTTTTTAATAGTTTTTTGTGAGCCTCCTCATAGGGTAACCATAAAAAACCTTGATGCTCTTCTGAAATTTTTACATCCTGAGTAATTGCTTGCGCTAAATACAGTGTCACTATTTTTACAATCCACGGAGCTCTTTTCTTTTCTGATGGTTTCAAATTATATGTTCGACGAAAAATTAATTTTGTATGTTCTTTAAAGCCCGGAATAATTTTAATATCCCTTAAACCTGTTTCTTCTTCGACTTCACGGCGAACCGTTATTTCTTCGCTCTCTCCTTCTTCTTTATGACCTCTAGCAAATTCCCAATGCCCAGAAGGGTAATGCAAAAGCAAATAATGCGGTACATTATTTTTTAAAATATAAATGATAGCTCCTGCTGATTCTTCCTTTGGCATTTATTTTAAATTCTTTAATAATTCCTCAACTGGCAAGGCGTTAATAACATCCTTCTTTTCTGCCCAGCCACGGCGTGCCTGTAAAACTCCATATTCCATAGCATCCATCTGATCTTTTTTATGGGCATCGGTATTAATAATCATCTTAACACCTTCTTGCTTAGCGCGTCTAATATATAAATCTCGTAAATCCAATCTTAAAGAAGCATTTATTTCCAGAATAGTTCCAGTCTCTTTAGCTGTTTTTAAAATAGCGTCAAAATCAATTTGATATTCATCGCGCTCGCCAATAACCCGACCCGTTGGATGAGCTAAGATATCAACGTGAGGATTTTCCATCGCTTTTATTATGCGGTCGGTCATTTCTTTTTTATCCATTTTTAATAAAGAATGAACTCCTGCAATCACATAATCTAGCCTTTCCAAAACCTCATCTTTAATATCTACTGAACCATCTTTTCGAATATTAGCCTCGCAACCATGCAGAATGCGAAACTTTACATTTTGCTTTTTGAAGTTCAAATTGAGGTTCTTTATATATTCATTCTGCTCTAAAAGATCTTTTTCGTGCAAACTTGTTTCAATAGTAATATCGCGTGTGTGATCAGAAATTCCCAAATACTCATACCCCAAATCCATAGCTTTTTTTACCAGTGCCTCAATAGAATCTTTCTTGTCCGCCAAAGCCTTGTGTGAAGGCGAATTACCATCCGCTTCTCCCCAATTTGAATGGACATGCAAATCACCTTTAATATCTTTTAATTCAATAAGCTTTGGTAAGGCATCGCTGAGCACTGCCTCAATTTCACCCTGATCTTCACGCATTTCTGGCTCAATATAGGCCAACCCTAGCGCCTCATACACCTCTTTCTCATTCTTACCGGCAAGGTATTTCTCTCCCCGGAAAACTCCGTACTCACTTAATTTTAATCCCTGACTAATCGCAATTTTTCTCGTGGCAATATTATGTGCCTGTGATCCGGTAAAATATTGAAGTGCCGATCCGTAACTTTTTTCTGGCACCACTCGCAGATCCATATCAAAACCCCCTTCCATATGCACTGATGCTTTTGTTTTCCCTTCACCCCAGACCTTCTTAACTCCTGGCAAAGAAACAAAATAATCCATCGTCTTTTTTGGATTTTTTGAAACTACCAAAAAGTCCACATCTCCAATCGTTTCCCTACCTCTGCGCAAACTCCCTGCTAAACTAACCTTTTTAACCTCAGGTAAATTTTTTAATTTTTCCAAAACACTGAGTGCCACGGGTTTGATATTTAAAATTGGCACTCTACCATGGCTGGTTTTTAAAAATTCAATTCCCTGCAAAATATTTTTTTCGGTAGTTTCTCCAAAACCAAAGAGTGGAGCAATTTGATGTTTTTTAGCAACGCGCTCTAAATCTTTAACATTTTTCACCCCTAATTGCTCATAGAGTACTTTTATTTTTTTCATACCCAATCCCTCCACCTTCATCAATTCATCCATATTAACCGGCAATGTCTTTTTAAACTCTTCGTAAAATTTAATTTTTCCTGTCTTTATATATTCTTCAATATGATCCGACATTGCTTTTCCGATTGCTGGAATTTCTTCCAAAGATTTTCTTCCTCCTTTTATATACACTCCCGCGATATCTTCACCCAATTCCCGTAAAGAAGCTGCTGCCTTTTCATAAGCGTACGGCTTAAAAGCCACTCCTTCTAATCTTAAGAAGCCAGCAATTTCCTCAAAAATTTTTGCTATTTCATAATTTTTCATAAGGCATCTTCTCCATCAATTCCACTTTTAGCAATCGGAAATTGATGAACTCCCTGGGGAACTTTTGGCAACATATCAGAACGCACCCTAAAAAGGAAAACCACTGAAAGCAACGTGAAAACTCCGGTTAAAATAAAAATCAATTGAAAACCAATATATCCAGCTAAAACCCCTCCAATCGCGCCCGTAATACCAGCCCCAATGCCAAATAAGGTGCTATCTAAGCCACTCTCATAGGCCTCCTTTCCCTTGTCAGTGTGACGAATAAAAATAGCGTAAGAAGACGGAATAATCATCGACATGCCAAAAGCATGAATCATCTGCAAGACATAAATGTGCCAAGCGGTATTTGCCACTAAAAATCCAAAGGGAACAAAGCCGGTAATAACGGTTCCAATAACATAAAACCAAAAATCATCAATCTCGCCGTGATTTTTATCCAAATAACTACTAATTGGCATTTGCACAATGGCTTTGGTTGCCCAATAAAAGAGCGTAGCAAATCCAGCCAGGCGCGCGCCATAAACCACATCACCAACTGCTATTTTTTCCAATAAGAAAATGGCAAACACCGGACCTAAAAGCCCCCAAGCAGAATTAATAACAAAATCCCAATAGATGTAAGCGCGCATTACGCGATTAACTCCCTTAAACATATAATTTGATTTAATGATTATCTTGAACCTATTATATCTAAAAAAGCACAAAACAAAAAGCGCCCGCGGGCGCTTTTTACATTAACCTATTTCGTATTTAATATCGTGAATTTTATAAGTCTTTTTAGTCGGAGCCGTAATCATAATTTCATCTCCTACTTTATGTCCCAATAATGCCGCTCCAACTGGAGACTCATTACTAATTTTACCCAAATCTGGATTAGCCTCTAATGTTCCCACAATAGTAAAAGCATCTTTCTGGCCATTAATATCAATTAAAACTGTGGCGCCAACATTCACCAAATGACTTTCCTCCTTAGGTGGATTGGTAATAATTTGATGCTTTTCAATAATCTGATGTAATTCATCAATTCTTGCTCTTAATGCGTCCATATCTTCCTGATAACTAATAAATTCCGGATTCATATCCTCTGACTCAAAAACTTTGGGAGCCTCCTGACCCACTGTTTTATTACGCTCCAGCACCACAAGCTCTTCATACTCTTTTTTCAACTCATCAAGCTTCTCTTTGGTAACATAAAAAACTTTTTTGTTCATGGAATTTAAATAAAATTAAATTGAATTAATTGTATTTTTTTACATTACAAAAGTCAACTCTTGACATTTGCAACCAAAAACCGACCCCGGAGGAGGTCGGCTTTTAATATTTTTTTTTGCAAT
>CAYYYT010000062.1:0-3559 GCA_964476105.1 uncultured Candidatus Saccharibacteria bacterium
GTGCTACCTTCACCTGGTTTGAGACTCCGGCTCCATTTTATTTATAAGCGATTTATATCGCAACCCCATTACCCACAGCAGAGATGTTTGTGGGTTTTTTATTTCTCAAATAAATCAAAAAAATGCAAAAAAATAGCCCTTGACGCGAATCAAGGGCTTTTCAAAAGTTATGCATCTATTTTCCTAGGGCGGACCACGCGCACTATTCACGCTATCTTCCTTTCATGTTGGGCGCACGCTGAATCACTACATCAACTCAAGGCCGAGACGTCGGCGGATGAATTAATCGTGTAGTTCATACAGTGTGCGCGGTGCGAGGCCGGCGTCGCCGATGTTCAGACGATTGCTTTAAAGTTGGCCAACGAGGCCGAGACGTGATCCAGACGGAGCACAATCATAGATTGGTCCCTTTCGTAAAAGAAATAGGTTTCGAACACACAATTAAGTCTGAACTTCAGGCACAATTGCGTGTTCGAAATTTCGAAAGAACAATTAAGGCTTTTAACCTTATATATCCATTATAGCACCATACTAATTTCTTGTCAAGCCCCGTTAGAAGTTTTGGAGAAAAACAGCATTGGAGAAATCTTAGCCGAAGGCGGTTTCGCAATGACGCGTTTTTGAAAAATATTCATCATTGAACTTCTATACGGGGCAAACCCCATTAGAAGTTTTAGAGAAAAATAAAAAGGCGCCGACTAGTTGCAACTAGTCGGCGCCCGGAGTCGAGCGTTTGCCCCAATTTTTGCCTTTACTACGGCGGGTGCAGGTACTTAACCATGCGCTTCCTTTTCAGATCGACCAGCTTTGGGTGGTAATCGTAGCTTTTTTTCACAGCGTTTTGCTACGAAACGACGATCACGGTCGTGCGCAGTCGCGCAATCATAAAAAGGTACCCCATATCCCATGTTGGAGCGAATCTGGAAAACGACACCTAATTAAACCCAAACAGATTAGATGCAATTAGGTATCGTTTTTGACTTAAAGAACTAATAATGATTTTAGCAAAATAAGTAAAACTGTCAAGGATTTTTAAATAACCCATTAGCAATCTTGATTGGAGATTGATTAGCACTCTTGACAAGGATTTGCTAATTTCCTAAAATGTAAATAGGATTTACAGATTTAACTCAAGACAAGACATTTGTTTTTTGCGAATAACGAGCCATACTAAGTACGGTGAGTTATGAGTAAAACAAATAACGCAGAATTAAGCTAAACCCAATGGGCTTTTATTTTTTAACTAAGTGTGTAAATCCTAAAACATGATTAGTAAACGCCAACAGAAAATTTTACATACCCTTATTAAAGAATACCTGGTCTTAGAATGTCCGGTGAGTTCAGATGTCTTAAAAAAGAAAACGGGGCTTGATGTTTCTCCGGCAACCATTAGAAATGAACTGCAAGATTTAACCGAAAAAGGTTACTTGGCACAACCACATACTTCGGCAGGTAGAATTCCCACTGACAAAGGTTACGAATACTTTATCCAAATTACCTTTTCTAACAATAACAATACTTTCCCAGATTTTATTATCAAAGAAATAGAAATTACGCGTCAGAAAGTTAATCAAGAACTACAATTAGCGCAAGAATTAACGCGATCACTAGAAGAATTACAGGCATTGCTGAGCGTCAACCACCCAGAAGAAGAAAAATTATTTGATGTGTTAAGAATTATCGGCGCACCAGAAATAACCTACGACGAAAACCTAGATATTATGCGACAACTCTTAAAGAAATTTGAAAAATTCTAGAGTAATAAAAAAGGGCGAGCCGGGTAGGAACGGTTCGCCCCATGGTTGGGAAAGTGAAGGGGATTCACAAGGTCATTGTGCGATCACTTTCGCTGGTTACCATGATGCAAATTACCAAGGCTGTAATTTACATCATGAGATTTCTCACCTGCCTTTCTAGGGTTGCCTACCACAAGGAAAAACTACTTTATATATACAAAAAAAACACTTAAAAATCAAGCTATGCAAGAAGAAACAACAAAAAATAACCCATCTGAAAATCAAGAAGTACCTCAAACTGAAAACCAAATCAATAAAACAGAAGAATACTTAAATAATTGGAAGCGCGCGGTTGCTGACTTGGCAAATTATAAAAAAGAAGAAGTTGGGCGCACAGCACTTTTGATGCAATACAGTAAAGAAAACTTACTGGAAAATTTATTACCAACCCTTGATAGTTTTTATTATGCGACAAAGAGTTTGCCGGAAGATATTAAAAAAAGTGAATGGGCAAAAGGATTTTTGCAAATTGAGTCGCAAGTAAAAGATTTTCTCAAAAAAGAAGGAGTAGAAGAAATAGAAGTTTTGGGCAAAAAATTTGATGCCGAAGTTATGGATATTGTCAGTGAAGAAGAGGGCGGGGGAGAATCAGGAACCGTGCTGGAAGAATTGCAAAAAGGATACAAAGTTGCTGGCAAAGTTTTAAGAGCCGCGAGAGTAAAGGTGGTAAAATAGTCGCAGATCCTGTAAAAAATCTTTATATACTATGCAAAATTTAAAACAAAAAATAAAAGAAATAAAAAGGGGGATTGTGGCAATTGGATTTAACCCGAGCCCCGATAAACTAACGATTCTGGGAAGCGGATTTATTTCTGACAATAAAATTATTACCTGCGCCCATTTGTTTAATAATTTAACTGAAGAACAGACAAAACAATTAAAGGCGAATGTGTTAGTAGAAGAATTGGGCAATGACTTAGAAAGATATCAATGGTTGCCGATTAAGGAATTTAAAAAAGAAGTAAAAAATGATTTAGCGGTGTTTGAATTCTCAGAAACGGTTCCAGCAAATATAACGAATTTAACCTTAGCAGATTCAGATAAACAGGAAGCTGGAGAAGATATTTATTTTATTGGATTTCCTTACGCGGCACAATTAATAAATGATGGCTTTGGAATAACCCTAGTGGTCAATAAAGGAATTATTAGCAACATAAAACGAGATGGCACGGACCCCGCAAGAAAAAGAAATTGGTTTATTATTGACGGCATTTCTAATCCGGGAAACTCAGGGTGCCCAGTGATTAACTTAGAAACTAATGAGGTAATCGGAGTGATGAGTATTTCTTTCAGAACTGCTTCGCAAGTTGTAAAAGAATTAGATATTCGAGAACCAATGCATATCGCCGGAGCAAAACCAATAAATTTAGCAAAAGAATTATTGCAAAATAAATAAAAAAAACACAAAATAACTAATTAATTTTTAAACTACTATGAGTAAAATACTTGGAATTGATTTGGGGACAACAAATTCTGCCATGGCGATTGTTGATGGCAGTGAAACAAAAATTATTGAAAACAAGGAAGGTGCTAGAACTACGCCTTCGGTAGTTGCGATTAGTAAAGCTGGTGAACGCGTGGTGGGAGTTTTGGCGAAACGCCAAGCGGTAACCAACCCTGCCAACACGATTTTTTCCGTGAAGCGATTGATTGGAAGAAAATTTACCGATAGCGAAGTGCAAAAAGATAAACAACATTTGCCTTATGAAATTCGCGAATCAAAAGATGGTGGTGTGGATGTAAAAATGGGCGACAAGTGGCTT
>CAYYYT010000063.1:0-3478 GCA_964476105.1 uncultured Candidatus Saccharibacteria bacterium
GAAAATTAAAAACACCCGCCCAATTTTCTGATTTTGATTATCAGTCTTATTTAATGAAGGACGGTGTTTATTCTGTGATGGATTTTCCTAAAATTACTTTAATTTCCCAAAATAATGGCGTCGGCTTTTCTTTTCTGTACCAAAAGATTTTAGCTGTAAAACACGCGCTAGGTAAATCATTGGAGCAGTATTTCAATTCTGAAGAACAGCATTTGATGCAAGGTCTTGTTTTTGGAAATGATAAAAATACTCCCGAAGAAATGAAGGAAAAATTTAGGGTAACGGGTTTAAGTCACGTCACCGCTGTTTCTGGAGGAAATATTATTATTTTGACGGAAATTTTTCTCTTAATTGGTTTGGCGATAGGGTATTGGCGCTGGCAGGCACTTTTGTTATCAATTGGAGGAATTTGGTTTTACATTATGTTAATTGGTCTGCCAGTTTCTGCTATTCGAGCTGGATTGATGGGAAGCGTTTTTTTATTAGCACAGGTTTTTGGGCGTCAGCACACGAGTTTAAGAATGTTATTTTTGGTAGCCAGTTTGATGATTTTTCAAAATCCGTGGCTCTTATTTTACGATGTTAGCTTCCAGCTTTCTTTTTTAGCTTCTCTGGGAATTATCTACGCTAAACCAGTGATTGATTATTATTTGCATCGCCTTGCCAAAAATTCTTTTGCAGTAATGATAGATAGTATTTCCGTAACGCTTTCGGCTCAGCTTTTTACCCTGCCTATTATTTTGTATAACTTTGGTAGAATTTCTTTGGTTTCGCCTATAACGAATGTTTTAGTTTTACCCATAGTTCCCTGGCTTACTATTTTGGGGTTATTAGTCGCGGTTTTGGGTTTGGTGCATAGTTTTTTGGGATTGATTATTTCTTTGCCGGCAATGCTTTTGCTTGAGTATTTTTTAGGAGTAGTAAATATTTTTTACCAACCTTGGGCGTCGCTTACTCTTAGTAGTGCTTTTTCGTTCTGGATAACGGGTTTTAGTCTTGGAATGTTGATAATTTTTTATTTTCTCAAAAAGAAATTAAAAGACACTTCTTTGAGTTTTTGATTTTGATTTTGATAAAAGTTATAATAGGTGAATATGAACAAACATAATTCTAAAAAACAAAAAAAGGCGTGCGTAGTGGCGGTGGATATGGGGTATGGTCACCAAAGAACTGCGTACCCTCTGCGAGATATTTCTTTTACGGGAGAAGTTATTAATGCTAATAATTATCCAGGAATTCCTGATAAGGATAAAAATTTCTGGCATCAAACAAAATCATTTTATGAAGCCATTTCTCGCTTCCGAAGAGTTCCTTTTGTTGGGTTGTTAATTTTTTTATTCTTTGATTCTTTCCAAAGAATTTTTAGTTATTATCCTAAGCGAGATCTTTCGCGATCTAACATCAATGAAAAAATTATTTTTCATTTTATTAGAAAGGGTTGGGGAAAAGATTTAATAGAAAAACTAAAGCGAGAGCATTTGCCTCTGGTGACGACTTTTTTTACACCGGCATTCATGGCAGAAGAATTTAGTTATCAAAAAAATGTCTATTGTGTTATTTGTGACGCCGATATTGCCCGCGCTTGGGTTTCACTGAACCCACGACAAAGTAAGATTAAATATTTTGCACCGTGTACTTGGGTTCGAGGCCGATTAAAATTATATGGCGTGCCAGCAGAAAACATTACGCTAACCGGTTATCCTTTGCCTAAAGAAAATATTGGAAAGAATAAAGAGATTCTTAAAAAAGATTTGGCCTATAGATTGCTTAATCTTGATCCTAAGGGTCACTATCGCAAATTGTATGCTTCGTTAATTAAAACGCATCTTGGAGTTTTGCCAAAGCTTCCTAATCATCCGCTCACGATTATGTTTTCTATTGGTGGCGCTGGCGCTCAAAAAGATATTGCTTTGCAGATTATTCAAAGCTTGAAAGAGAAAATTAAAAATAAGGAATTGCGATTTGTGATTGCGGTAGGAGTCCGCCAAGAACTAAAAGAGTATTTTACAAATTATGTTAAAGAATTAGATGTAGATGGATGGGTGCATGTTTTAAGTGCAGATACGATGAAAGGATATTTTGAAGCGTTTAATCAAATGCTTCGTACGACCGATATTTTAATGACCAAACCTTCAGAACTTTCTTTCTACGCTGGATTAGGAATTCCTATTATCATTGAACCTTCCATTGGTTCGCAGGAAGATTTTAATCGAAGGTGGCTGATGCATATCGGCGCCGCATTTTTGCAAGAAAACCCTAAATATACCGATCAATGGATTTATGATTTATTAGGCGCTGGAGATTTTGCTGAGGCAGCGATGCAGGGATTTATTGAAATAGAAAATATGGGAACCTATAATATTGAAAACATTATCAATCACCAAGATGAATCTTAAGAAATTTTTTATTATTCTTACTACGCTAGTATTGGCGCTGGGTATTTTTTTGGTGTATCACTTGTTTCAAATAACAGTGCCCGTAGCTTCAAAAATGACCTGGGGGGTTAACTTCTCTCAAATGCAGGCTGAAGATTTGCGAATGGACTGGAAAAAAATGTATCTGGCAATTTTAGAAGATTTGGGGGTGAAGCATATTAAGCTGATGACGCAGTGGGATTTTTTGGAAGACAAGCGAGGAAAATATTATTTTAATGATGTTGATTGGCAGTTACAAGAAGCGCAAAAACATGGCGCCGATATTATTTATGTGGTTGGGATGAAATCAGGACGCTGGCCAGAGTGTCATTTGCCAAATTGGGTTGATGGATTAAGTAAAGAGGAACAACAGGACGAGCTATTAAAATATGTTGGCGCGGCCGTGTCTCGCTATAAAGATAATAAGGCAATTATTGCTTGGCAGGTAGAAAATGAGCCATTATTTAATTTTGGTGAATGCCCTTGGTATGATAAAAATTTTCTTAAAAAAGAAGTAGCACTCGTAAAATCACTTGATAAAAATCGACCCGTGATTATTTCTGATTCGGGTGAGCAATCATTTTGGATCTCTGCTGCAAAAATTGGGGATGTGGTAGGCGTGACAACCTATCGAAAACTTTGGTTTGGACAGCCTTCAGGTATTGGGATGTATGCCACGTTTCCAATTCCAGCTTCTTACTATTATCAGCGTTCTCGGTTAATCCAATATCTTTTTGGTAAAAAAGTGATTGGAGTTGAGCTTCAGGCGGAGCCTTGGGCTTATAAAAAATATCACGATGTTTCTTTAAAAGAGCAAGAAAAAACGATGAATCTTGAACAGTTTAGAAAAAATGTTGAGTATGCTAAAAGTACGGGATTTGATACCTTTTACTTTTGGGGCACCGAATGGTGGTATTGGCTCAAAGAAAATCAGGATAGACCAGATATTTGGAATGAAGCTCGAAAACTTTTTTAATCTAGTAGCTCTTATAGCCAATGCCACCATTCGCAAAAGGGGTCGGGAAAAAGGATTTTTCCCGTGTAGGATTTCTTACAAAACCGAG
>CAYYYT010000064.1:0-3367 GCA_964476105.1 uncultured Candidatus Saccharibacteria bacterium
AAAGCCTCAATATTTCTTCATCAGAGAAATACGCACTCTCCTATTTTGCAAATAAGGCTACCAAATACGGACCCAAGGGGACTCTCGCTGAAATGAAGGAAACCATGTCTCCAAGCAACTATAGCCGCTACAAAAAGAAACTTACCGATATTTCCTCATTCATGGATACAATAGGGCTTGAACAGCCGAATCTTATCCAGTTTTTGCGAGCCGAGCACGAGCGATTCAACCTCTTGACTGTCAACCGAATCGCTAATAGCGTTGTCAACCATTGTTAATCGACGTATACTATAAAAGTATTACCACAATACAGCTACCAAATATGAACAATCCTCCAAGCAATAAAAATAATGCTTCAGATACTGAAAAGGAATTTTATCTTGTCGAAGAGGTCGCCAAAAAACTCCGCATTTCGAATATGACTGTGTATCGGTACATCAAAGCAAGCAAAATCAAAGCCTTCAAGCTCGGGAAAAACTTTCGGATTGAGAAAAAGGAGTTTGAGCGTTTTCTTTCATCCTTGAAAACCAAGCAACCCCTATGACAACGACTCACACCGATCCCAAAGAACAAGAAATCTTTAGGCTCAAAAAAGAAATCGAACGCCTGAAAAAAGCTGTAAAAAAGCAGAAGTATGGCTTGGTATGGATGGATGTACCTGAAGCGTTTGAAGACGATGTGGAAAACAAGCTTCCTATTCTCCGAGAAGTGCCTAAATTGGCAATCAGTAACGATGACGGAAAACCGACTCATATTCTCATAGAGGGCGACAACTACCACGCCCTCACCTGCCTCAATTACACCCACAAAGGAAAAATCGACGTGATTTATATCGATCCCCCTTACAATACGGGATCAGACGGTTTTCGCTACAAAGATAAGCGAGTTCTCGACAAATTCCCCGATGGGACGGAAGTGCCGAAGGATCACCCCTTTCGACATAGCTACTGGCTTTCTTTTATGCGAAAGCGGTTAGAGTTATCAAGAGATGTTCTAAAAGATACAGGGGCAATTTTTATCAGCATCGATAACAATGAACTAGCCCAATTAAAGCTTCTTTGTAATGAAATCTTTGGAGAGAAAAATTATGTTGGAACTCTGATTTGGAGAAAAAAAGAGGGAGGCGGTCAAACTGATACGTATTTTGTTACCGAACACGAATATGTTCTAGTTTATTGCAAAACACCAAGCTTTAAGTGGCTTGATGAAACTATTCCCTCTGATGAAGCAAAATTCAACAAGGAGGACAGCAAAGGAAAATTTACTGCAGTAAAACTGGCTAAATGGGGAAATACTGCGCGGAAACAAGACCGTCCGAAAATGTATTTCTCAATTAAATCTCCTGAAAATAAAAATGTTTACCCAATAGCTCCCGATGGCGGTGATGGAAGATGGAGAGTTGGCAAAAAAAGAATGGATTTTATCATAAAAAATGATCTTGTTTTCTGGCAAAAAAAAGAAGATCGTTGGATCCCTTATGAAAAGATTTACTACGACGACGAAGAGGTGAAGAAGATTAAGGAAAGGAGTATTCTATATGAAATTGCTACAACTGCAGACGGAACAAGCGAATTAACCTCTATTTTTGGGAAAAAAGATGTATTTGAAAATCCAAAACCATCAGAGTTAGTCAAGTTTTTTCTAAAATATAGCGGAACAGAAAGCGCCATGGTACTCGATTTTTTTGCTGGCTCTGGGACAACGGCTCATGCCGTGATGAAGCTTAACAGTGAAGATAATGGGAAACGACAGTGCGTCCTTGTCACCAATAACGAAGGCAAGATCATGGATGAAGTTTGCTACCCGAGAATACGGAAAGTGATTGAAGGGTACGGCGAACAAGCGGGACTGGGCGGATCCGTCAAATACTATCGAACCGATTTTGTCGGGAAAAACAACATTCTTTCGGCGGATGACCAAGATAAAATCGATCTCGCCCATCACGCGAGCGAACTTCTTGCCATTGCGGAAAACACTCTCGATCAAGTTGAAAAGAATGCGAGTTTTCAGGTATTTGAAAACAAAGAACGATACACGGCGGTATATTTCCAAGAAACATTCGAACAGTTTGAACATTTCGTCGAAAAAATAGCCTCGCTCGAAAAACCCGTTTCCGTCTACGTTTTCAGCTGGGAAAAAGAAGTGTTTATCGAGGAATTTGAAGATAGCAAATCAATCACCATCAAAACCATCCCGCAACCAATTCTCGAAATCTACAAGCAAATATACAATCTTTCGGTAAACTTATGAGTCACTTCAATCCTCTTCGATTTCAAAGTGCGGCAATCAACACCCTTTTGGAAACATTCACCCGCCTTTGGAAAAATAACGACCGTCAGCTCCCACTTGTCTTCAAAGCCCCTACTGGAAGCGGCAAGACCTTTATGACGGCGCATTTCGTCCGAGGGCTCAATCACCTGCCTCAATGGGGTGTGGACAAAGCTTTCATCTGGATCACTTTCAGCGATGACCTCGCGATGCAAAGCCGAGACAAGTTTCGAGAGTACTTTGCCACCACTTTGGAAAACGGACTTCTGACCGTGAACGATCTGAATAGGGGGAAGCTTCAACAAAACGACATTCTGTTTCTCAATTGGCAAAAAGTCGTCGCCCGAAATAGCGAGAGTCGCGTCTTACGCCGTCCAGACGATGAAAAAATGCTCAAGGAGTCTGGGAAATACTTCGAAGACGTAATCGAAGCCACCAAAGAAGACGGCCGAGAAATAGTACTTATTATCGATGAGGCGCACAAAAACAAATCAACCGAGCTAGCCAAAAATATCATCGATTTCATCGATCCGAAGATAATCATTCACGTTACCGCAACGCCGAAAGATCAAGATGAACTGCTCGCGCGACGCTATGAAAGCTTCGTAGAAATCAATCGGAAGAATGTCGTCGAGGAAGGCTTGATTAAAGAAAAAATCGCCGTCCAAACTACCGAGGATATTGCGCATCACCAAGGAGAAGATTTTGACTCGGTACTGCTTGAACTGGGGATGCAAAAACGGGAAGAGCTCAAAAGAGAACTTTCGACAATGGGAAAAACCATCAATCCACTCATGCTCATTCAGCTTCCGAACGACGACAAAGAACGAGTGTCTTTGGGTGAAAAAACCAAGGAAGAAGTCGTGACGCAATTTCTGAAATCAAAGGGCATTCCCGATATAAAAATCGCCAAATGGTTTGACGGAAAGAAAGAATACTTGGACTTCGTCGAAGCCAATGAGAGTGATATTGATTTTCTCCTCTTCAAACAGGCGGCTGGGACGGGTTGGGATTGTCCGAGAGCATCCGTGCTGGTGATGTTTCGAGAAATCAAGTCGAACACTTTCTATACTCAGACTGTTGGGCGTATTTTGCGCAT
>CAYYYT010000065.1:0-3229 GCA_964476105.1 uncultured Candidatus Saccharibacteria bacterium
GACCTTCAAAACGATAACGCGTTTCATCTTGCATGGTTTTTTCCTTAGAATAAAGAACTGAAAATCAAAATCACCCTAACACGTTCCCCACTTTTTATCAATAAAAAAGCCCGTCAGTGTTTCCACCGCAGGCTCTTAATGCTTTCAGTCTTGGGCGTCATTTGGTTAGCATTTCCAAAAGAGCCTTCTTTTCACTACTGCTTAGAGAAGTTCTGTCTCTATATTCGAAATGTGTTGCGCAGTACGTTTCTTGCCATTTACGGACACTGCTAATCCCAATAAACCTTGACCGATCGAAACCAATTACCATGGCTAGCTGTTGTCCGCCGTAGCAGGGCATTTGATGATCAATCAATATTTTGTCGGGCATGAATGCCCGAATTCTTTCTGCTACCCTATTGAGATCGCAAAATTCGTCGATATCAATAATAGTGACTTCGACTTCATTTTTGGTCAGTGTTCGACTGTTAGGATTGAAAGTAAGGACTTGATGTCCACCGTCAATTAGTACTTGAGCTATATTTTTCAAAAAATAGCTCTTATCATCAATGACAACGATGTTCATTACTCTTTTCTCCTTAGGTTAACCATGGTCGAATGACCACGAGGACCATCACGGTTCCTTCGATAACCATGAAGGTTAACGGTTGCAAGGCGTTCGCTAAATCCCATTTTTTAATGGCAAATAACGCGCAAATACAGGACATTGTCCAAATTGACCAGGCGATAAGATTTTCTTGTGCTGGATTTATCCAAGCATTCGTAATGGTTGGTATAGCGCCAATTAAAAGTGCTGCCTGGGAGCAAATAATTGCCGTGACCGGGTTACCAGTCTTTTTCCAGGTAATAATTCCGGCAAATCCACCCACAACGCTTATCCACTCAATGTAGCCCATTCCTGCTTTACCATAAAGTACTGCAAGAATGGCCACCGTCCAGGCGCCAAACACCGCACCGGTGAGTTGGCCGACTTTGGCCTTCTCTTTTATCATGGCGATTATAACCAACGTATCAACGCTGGCCCAAATCGTCCAAGATATCGGCGATGGATGCGTTTTTCCTTTCAGAATCGAGTAGATGTAGGGCAAAAATCCCATTAAAAAAAGAATTCCAGATAAAGCGTTCACAGGCTTCTCCTAAGAGTGTATGGTTTTCAAGGATCAGAATCTACAATCCTCATTATACTACAATTATCCTATTTGTCAATAATTCTATGGGTGCGCAAAACAAAAGCTCCGCAATCACGGAGCTTTTGTCACATAATAAATTTAGGAAAGTGATTTGATGGCGTTTTGAATTCGATTAAACGTTTTTTCTTTGCCTAAAATTTCGGCAATTTCAAAAGGTCCAGCAGAAGCACTCTTTCCGGAAAGCGCCACTCGCAACGGCCAGAGTAAATAACCCTTGTTTTCTAATGGATAATTCTTGCCCAGATTAAATAATTTAGCTTCTTGCACCAATGCATGTTCAAGAGAATCTTTGGTCCAGGTTGTAAGATTCTCTAAAACTTTAAGACAGGCATTGAGCGCATCTTTAATATCGCTATCCCCCATTTTTTGCCAGCGAAGCATATTGGTATCATAGGTTATATTTTCAGCAAAAAAGTAATCTACTAATTCGGTAATATCAGAAAGTTTTTTGAGTCGTGGTTGATGTAGGGCGATAATATTTTCTAATTGATGTTTGGTGAAGGTATCTGTGTTAAAATTACTCAAAAATGGCGCGCATAATTGTGTGAGTGCTTCTTTGGATTTTTGGCGAATGTAGTAACTGTTAATAGAGTCTAGTTTGACGATATTAAAAACAGCGCCGGCTTTTTGTACTTTTTCTAGTGAAAATTCTTTGATTAATTCTGGTAGTGAAAAAATTTCTTTTTCGGTTCCCGGATTCCAGCCTAGCATCATAATAAAATTCACGATTGCTTCTGGTAGGTATCCTTTTTTATGATAATCAGCAAGCGCCACATCGCCAACGCGCTTAGACATTTTTGATTTATCAGTATTGAGCATTAAGGGTAAATGAGCATATTGAGGTTGGCTAAATCCAAGAGCATGTTGAAGCAGTATTTGTCGAGGAGTGTTTGATAAGTGTTCTTCGCCGCGAATTACATGACTGATTTTCATTTCACAGTCATCAATTACTACAACAAAGTGATATAAAGGCGTTTCTAAATCTTTAGCGATAACAATATCACCTAAAAGTCCCATATCAAATTCAACTTCACCACGAATAATATCCGTGAAGCGAACTTTTTTATTTTCTATTTTAAAACGAATGACACCCGAAGTTTTTTTCTTGTCGCGACATTTGCCATCATATTTAGGTGCCTCTCCCCTAGCCTGTTGACCTTCGCGCTTGGCTTCTAATTCTTCGGCGCTACAATCGCAAAAATATGCCTTATTTTCTGTTAAAAGTTTTTCTAAATATTTTTTATAAGTATCGGTTTTTTGAGATTGTTTGTAGGGACCAAAATCTCCACCAATATCTGGACCTTCATTCCACTTAATACCAAGCCATTTTAATTCGTCTATAATTTCTGGCACCCATTTTAATTCTGATCGTTGTTTGTCAGTATCTTCAATTCTTAAAATAAATTCACCATTATTTTGTTTTGCAAAAATAAAATTAAATAAAGCAGTACGAGCACCACCAATATGTAGTGGTCCAGTTGGCGATGGGGCAAATCGTACACGAATTTTTTGAGTTTCTAAATTATTAGTTTTCATGATTTTGTAAAAAGTCTAAAATTTCTTGAGCAATTTTTTTAGCTGCGTTGGGTTTAGCAAATGTTTTGGCAAGTAATTGAATTTGCTGACGGCGCGCTAGTAATTGATTGATGGTTTCAATAAAAAGATGAGGTGTTAAATTTGATTGTTCAAGTGTTACGCCCGCTTTGGTTTCTGAATATTGATAGGCATTTTTTGATTGGTGATCTCCGGCGGCACTAGGAAGTGGAATTAGAATGCTTGGCTTGCCCAAGAGGGCGATTTCAAAAATACTGGCCGAACCTGCCCGAGCAACAATAATATCACTTGCACCATAGGCATTTTTTAATTCTACTTCATTAAGTAAATCATACAAGTGGTAGCAGGGCTTAAGGTGAGGGATGAACTGCAAAAGGGCCATGGCTTCGTCGTGAGTTTTTTTGTAGTTTTTAAGCCCGCACATATGAATAATTTCATAGTGAGGCAGGAGATCTTCTAATAAAGAAACTGCAAATTCGTTGATG
>CAYYYT010000066.1:0-3068 GCA_964476105.1 uncultured Candidatus Saccharibacteria bacterium
TAAATAAGGTGCGTGAAGATATTCAAAAAAATCTAGCGCAAAAAATGATGGCTTCAGGAATCGGGTTTTAATTCAACAAAAAAATCGCTTACCAGCGATTTTTTTGTTATACTACATAATATGAAAATAACATTTTTTGGAGCCGCTCAAGAGGTGACGGGTTCTAAATACTTAGTAGAAGTGGGTGACTTTAAGTTGCTTTTGGATTGTGGAATGCATCAGGGTAGAAGAAGCGTTGCTAACGAACTTAACCGGAATTTTCCTATTGATGCGCATGCTATTGATGCAATGATTTTGTCGCATGCTCATGCTGATCATTGCGGTATGTTGCCAGTACTAGTGCGAGATGGCTTTGAAGGGAAGATTTACTGTACAGCCGCTACAGCAGATATTGCAAAATTTATTTTAGAAGATATTGCTGGTATTCAAGAACAGGACGCGGAGCATTTTAATAAGCATTTGCCAGAAGGTGAAGCAGAAATTAAGCCTATTTATACTCAAGAAGATGTTCGTAGGGTGGCGGGGAGATTCTCACCGGTTCCTTATTTTCGATTAAGTCATGAATGGACTCAGCTGGCGCCAGGAATTCGTTTTAAATTTTATGATGCAGGCCATATTTTAGGATCAGCGATTACGCTTTTGGAGATAACCGAAAATCAAGAAAAGAAAAATCTTATTTTTACGGGTGATTTGGGGCGCCATTTTTTACCTATTTTGCGAGACCCAGAATTTGTCCAAGAGTCAGCAGAGATTTTAATGATTGAATCAACCTACGGTTCTCGAATTCATAAGCCGGTTGCCGATTTAGAAGGTGAATTAAAAACTATCATTACTGAAGCGGTAAAAAATAAAAGCAAAATTGTGGTACCAGCATTTTCTTTGGGGCGAACTCAAGAGCTATTGTATGTTATTCATAAATTGCTTGATACTGGAGAAATTCCATCGTTACCCATTTTTGTTGATAGTCCTTTAGCACAAAAAATTACGCGAGTTTTTAATACTTACACGAATGATTTTGACGAAGAATTTTGGAAAGATTTTGGAGAAAGAGGGGAGAAGGCATTTTTATTTGATGCTTTAACCATTACCGCCTCGGTAAAAGAATCTCAAAGTATTAATGAGAAAAAAGGGCCTTTTATGGTTATTGCTGGGTCAGGCATGTGTGAAGGTGGGCGCATTTTGCATCATTTAAAAAATACAATTCAAGATGAAAATACCGT
The DNA here is from genome assembly GCA_964476105.1 of uncultured Candidatus Saccharibacteria bacterium. Lineage (GTDB taxonomy): Bacteria > Patescibacteriota > Minisyncoccia > Minisyncoccales > Staskawiczbacteraceae > VGLO01. The sequence goes on from CAYYYT010000066.1 coordinate 1,221, forward strand.
TATTTTAATTACAGGATATCAGGGAGAGGGAACGTTGGGTAGAAAAATTATTGAAGGTGTAAGTCCCGTGAAAATTTTTGGCCTGCCCTATGATGTTAAGGCGAGGGTAAAAATTCTCAATGAACTTTCAGCTCATGCAGATCAGAAGGATTTATTAACGTATATGAAGCATATTAAAGGGCTTAAGAAGGTTTTCTTGGTACATGGCGAAACTAAAGAGTCATCAGTTTTAAAAGACTTGGCAGAGCGCGAAATTCCTGGGATTGATATTCAAATTCCTAGTCTTAAATCTTCCTTTGAAGTTTAGGAAAATAACCTTGACAAGACGACTGGCATCGGCTAATATGTAGTTAATACATAGGCGGCCGAAAGGCCGTTTTAAACTGAGAATTAAGAATGGACTTTGAATTTTTTCGTATCTTTTCTTCAGATTTAGGCTATAAATTTGCAATAATTTTTATTCGTAAGCGTAGCTACGACTAAAAATTCTATCAAATTTCTATTTCTAAATCTAAAGAAAGTCTAACGAAACCATTCTTAATTCTCAGTTTTAAAAAACATAAAATTTAGGTATACTAATATTATGAACGTGATACAAAAATCTAACAACTTCTTTAAAGAAGTGTATGTAGAATTAAAAAAGGTTAATTGGCTTTCTCGCAGAGAAGTTTTGCGTTATACGATTTTGGTTCTTTTATTAACCATTGTGGTAGCGGCTTTTTTGGGAGGATTGGATTATCTTTTCTCAACTATACTTAAATCGTTTATTTTAAAATAGAACCTAAGGCTTGAAACTTGAAAATTGAAACTTGAAAACACAAGATGTTGCAAGCTTCAGAAATCAAGAATTAAGAATCAAGAAATGGCAAAACAAGTTATTGAACAAGAACGAAATTGGTACGTTATTCATACCTATTCAGGATATGAAGATGCTGTTGCCAAAAATTTAAAACAGAGAATTGAAAGCTTGGGAATGGAAGGAAAGATTTTCAATGTGATTGTTCCTAAAGAAAAAAAGATTAAGATTAAGAATAATAAAAGAAAGACCGTAGAAGAGAAGATTTACCCAGGATATGTGTTGGTAGAAATGATTGTTGATGATGAGTCTTGGTATGTGGTGCGAAATACGCCCCGGGTGACAGGATTCTTGGGAGCTGGAACAACACCAATTCCAGTTTCACAAAAAGATATTGAAGATTTAATGCGAAGAATGGATGCGGGCGAACCTGAAATGCAAATTGATGTTGAAATTGGTGCTAATGTTAAAATTGTTGATGGACCATTCAAGGGATTTGAAGGTAAGGTTTCAGAAATTGATCAAACACGCGGAAAGATTAAGGTTATGGTAAATATGTTTGGCCGAGATACATCGGTAGAACTTGATTCATTACAAATTAAAAAAGTTAATTAATATGAGTATTGCTTACTGACGCTACGACAATGTCTTGGCGATCGTAACATAGTATTCATGAAAAGATATGGCAAAAGAAATTAAGGCAGTGGTGAAGATTCAAATTTCAGCGGGAAAAGCAAACCCTGCACCTCCAGTAGGACCAGCATTGGCTCAACATGGATTGAACATTGCAGAATTTTGTAAAGCGTTTAATGATGCTACTCGCGACAAGATGGGATTCGTAATTCCTGCCGAAGTTACTATTTACAAGGATCGAAGCTACGATTTTAAATTAAAAACTCCTTTGGCTTCTGAATTATTAAAGAAAGCTGCGGGAATTGAAACGGGATCTGGAACACCTAATAAAAAAATGGTGGGTAAGGTTACCAAGGCACAATTAGAAGAAATTGCTAAAACCAAGATGCCAGATTTAAACACTACTGACATTGAGCAAG
>CAYYYT010000067.1:0-3061 GCA_964476105.1 uncultured Candidatus Saccharibacteria bacterium
TATTAACTTCAAAAGGCTGTTTTTGAATTTTACTGGCGATAGCATCATACCCTTTTTGATCAACGGTTTTCTCTTTCTCTTTTATATTTTTGACATCATCGGGTTTTTTCGGCGCGCGCGTTATTTCTTCAAGAAATCCCATCCAAGCACTTTTAGAAACTTCAGAAATAGCAGTACGAACGTGTTTTCCTTCTTGGATTTATTGTAAAATCTTCTCCCCTTTTCTACGGAAACTTGCACCCGAAATAGGACGAATAACTACCTGCACTGCCCCACCTTCATCAGGGGCAATCTTGCTAAGATTATTGGTAATGGTTGAAAGTGGATCTTTTTCCAGTGTGTGATAGGTACTAATTGGAAAAAAATAATGTTCTTTTAATTTCAAATAAGCGCCGGCGGTTTTTCCCTTAGGTTCAAACACCGTGTAATCTTTTGGAACCTTATCAACAATCGCGCGCGGATACACTCCTTGTACATATTTTTCAAATGCCGTTTCTAAGTATTTTGGCACCGATACATAAAAAGAAATATCAGAACTACCAGTCTCCGAAGCAATTTCCAGCGTAATGGCGTGCGGAGCTTGAAAAAGTTTTGGTTTTTTTAAGTATAAAAAGTTAGCAAAAATTTGCTCCATTTGAGCAATGATATTTTTTTCTTCTTGCTGTGCCTGCGCTTCATTTTTTGCCTCATGCTTTGGCATAATCACCAAAAAAAGCACAGTATCAAGTGCACCAAACATCGCATTCTTTTCCTGTTCTTCAGAAAAAAGCGCAATGACCAATCCTAGTAAAACTAAAAATAAAAGAAAGATAAGTGCTGAAAGAATAAAAGGCATAAAAAATAAATTAATTATTGCTCGAACTTTTTATATTGCCCATTCTCAATAAGAGCGTCGTGGAGACTATCCAAAATATAGGGGTTATCCATTTTTTGAGCAATCTTCACGGCAAAAATAGCTCCTTTAGTCTGAGCAAGTTTAATTAAATATTGAATTTTTTCTTCATCATCTAAATCTTGTGCATCTTGCACTTTAGCACCAACCTGGGGCCTCATTTCTTCTTCAAGCTCCATAGCTTCCACTTTCTTTTTTAAAAGTGTCACACTATCTTCTGGTTCATTTTCTGTTACCTCAGGACTGACCAATATTTCCTGAGCCGAAGATAAAACCTCATCATCTGAGACGATATCAATAACCTCCAGATCTTCTGGATTTACTATCTTTTTTTCAAGTGTTTTTTTTGATTTTAAAGCAGGCATAATTACTGTAAATCCAAGAAAGCTGATAACTTTTTAGCTTGGGTTGTTTTTACTTCTATTTTAAGGTTTTTTGAAAGTCGCGAAACTTCATAAATTTTCACACAAGGAATTGGCTTAAATGCTGGCTTTAAAATAGCACCACAACGATCTGGCTTTGGAATAAAGTTATAGGTTCGTTGATCTGGTATAAAGTTTCTCCCTTCCGAATCAACGATATTTCCCAAATCCCAAACATACTGATCTAAATTATTTTTACCCGCATTTTCTGCTCCAACCGTTACCTGAATAAATCTCTCCGTGGTTGTGATATTGCTTTCATAAGAATCTTTAGCACGCAAAACACTTCCTAAATCTTTAGCATCAAGTAGGGTAAATTTAATATCTCCTAGCGTTGCATCAAAGACTGATTTAGGTGGCTCCGGAGTTTTTTGTTCTGCTGTTTGATCTTGCGTTTTTTGAACATCAGCCTTTTTACCTGAAGTGATTTTCAGTACCACAAAAACAATGATAATAATCACTAAGATAGCTACCGCTAAAAATAACAAGAGTCGCGAAACCGCGCCCGAAGAACTATTTATTTTCATAAGATATATTACTAATACTATATCTAAATTATACCAAACAATTATTTTTAGGACAATAAAAAAGGGTCACGATAGTCGTGACCCTTTTGACGTTTTTAGGGGAAATACATGCGATAGGAACTTTCTTTCGTATCTTGAAAATATCCCTCATTCACATGAACGGCCCTAAAACCATTCTTCGCTAAGAAGAATTGTGCTGAAAGATTTGTTTCTCTAACATCAACAGCGATTCTAGTATGAGTCAGAGAAATCCCTGATTTCAGGTATTTTATCATCCCTGAAGCGACTCCAAGACGACGAAAGTCTAATCGCGTTGCAAAATTAACAATGTAAAATCGATGCACAAGGAACCGATAAATCAAAAACCCGAGGACACGTTTTTGATGCTCAGCCACAGCGCCCCTGCAATCACTCCTTCGCAATAAAAGAAGTAAATTCTTCCTGCGAGTATGATGATCTAAATATCCAGTCTCAATACGCGAAGCGGCATCGACATCCCTTTCAGACATTTCTCGAATATCGATAACGATAGTGCCTGTATTCATAATGTTCATCGCAATCTCCTTAGTTGAATTGTTGGTGTACTGACTAAAATATACAACACCTACCTAAAAATGTCCACTAAACTCTCACGCTCACCCATCGCCATTTTTGATATTGATCTTTGTGAAATTCCCAACTTTGGTACTGGTATTTTTTTAGTAACTTTTCAATTGATTTTTTTTGAGGCGCGTCAAATTCAATAAACATTCTACCGTCTTTTTTTAGAAAAGATTTTGCCTGACCTAGCAATTTTTTAATATAAAAAAGTCCATCAGCGCCACCAAAAAGTGCGCGCCGTGGCTCGTGTTTTAAAACTGAAGGTTGTACCTTATTTTTTCGAACGATAGGAATATAGGGAGGATTTGCAAAAATAACATCAAATTCTCCCTTAATGTTACTAAAAATATCTGACTGAATAATTTTTGCGCGCGTGGACTTTATGCTATTCTTTTTTACATTAATACGAATCTGCTCAATTGCTTTTTTATCCTTATCAGCAAAAACAACTTTGGCATTTTTATTATGTTTTAATAGAGCCAAGCCAATACATCCTGACCCAGAAAAAACATCTAAAACTTTTAATGGTTTTTTATTGGTTGGTAAAAGTGCCAGCGATTTTTCAACCAAATATTAGGTTTCTTCGCGCTGAATTAATGGATTTTTTGATCCTTCAATAT
>CAYYYT010000068.1:0-2987 GCA_964476105.1 uncultured Candidatus Saccharibacteria bacterium
GATTACCAACCACTAATCCCCCTTTTTCATTTAAATATTCTGTTTTTTCAAAAGAAGTAAAAATTTTACGCGCCCATACAGAAACCTTTTTATTGGAAAGTCCGGGTACAGAATCTGATTCATGAATAAAAACAGGAATATCTAATAATCTGGCGGCTAGACATACAACATATGAGCCCGATCCTCCTTTTGAAAAAACTAGACGCGGACGAATGAGTAATAAATAAAAAACGCTTTGCAAAAAACCGACAGGAATACCAAAAATAATATCAATGATATTTTGCCAAGAAAAGTATCGGCGAATTTTTCCGTCAGTAATGTTTTTCATAACAACCTGTTCGGGTAAAAATAAATCAGAGGCCAGTTTGTTTTTGGGACCCAAATAAAAAAATGACAACCTTTCACTGGCAGGATTTTTTTTCAATTCTCGAATAACAGAAATAAGCGGAGTTAAATGTCCGCCAGTTCCGCCACCCGTGAAAACAATAGGTAATTTTTTATCCATGTGGTTTTGGTGCATTTTTTGAAATATTTAGCAGTATACCAACTCCTATTAATTCTGCAATAACATGAGATCCTCCGTAGCTGAAAAAAGGTAATGGAATTCCGCTGAGTGGGAAAAGCCCCAGGTTAGAACAGATATTTACAAAGGCTTGGAAAATAATCCAGGTAGAAATACCAATAGCAGTTAATTTAGCAAATCGATCATCGGTTCTGTTAGCGATACGAAGTCCCTGCCACAAAAATCCTAGGAAAAGTAAAATAATAATAGTTGTACCAATCATACCCATTTCCTCTCCGATAATAGAAAAAATAGAATCGGAAGTTGCTTCGGGCAGAAAACCAAATTTTTGTGTAGACATACCTAGTCCTCTCCCAATAATTCCTCCAGAACCAATAGCAATAAGGGATTGTTTCATTTGTAGACCAATACCCATGGGGTCAGTTTCGGGGTGAAAAAAAACGGTTAATCGGTGAATGCGATAGGGTTCAATTTTAATAAAAAGAGCCATACTGGAAATACCAACTAAAAAAGTAATGAGGGTATGCCAAGGATTGGTGCCAGAAGCAAAATAAATCGTAATCAAGGTGATACCAATAATGCCCAGCGTACTAATATCTTTTTGTAAATAGAGCATCACCACAATGAGTCCCAGAAAAATTAAAAATGGCATAAAGACATTAATAAATCCGTGGTAGGTTTTTTTCATGAATGAGAGGAAATCTTTTTTTTGTTCGGTTTTTACTCGTCCTGCCAACCATGCCGATAAATATAAAATTGCAGAAATTTTTAAAAATTCAGAAGGCTGGAAACTGTTATTGCCAACGCTTACCCAGCGTTTAGCGCCTAAAAATTCGGTACCAACATGTGGAGCAAAAACGGCCACTAACAGAATAATATTAGAGAGTAAAAGTAAGAAAGCTATTTTTCGTAAAAATTCTAAAGGAATTTTAAAGGCAATAAATCCTAAAAAGATTCCGATGCCGACTCGCGTTAACTGGTGAAAAAAATAATAATTAGTATTGCCAAAAGCTTCCAGCGATTCGGGCGCGGAAAGGGTTGCCATAAAAAGCGAACCAAAAAAAACCAGGAGGCCCGCATTAATGAAAAAATAATAATCAGGATGAGATTTCATGAGTTTTGTATTTTTCTACAAATGCTTTAAAACTGTCACCTTTTTCTTCAAAATTCTTCCAAAGAGAATAGCTGGGTGAGGCGCACGACAAAAGACAAATCGCGCCAGGTTTAGTGTGTTGGTAGGCAAAGAGTACCGCTTCTTCCATGCTGGTTGTTTTAAGAATATTAAATCCTTTTTTATTCTTAATCATTTTTTCTCCATTATCTGGAAAAAAGACGATATTTTTTACCTTATATTTACGAATTGCTTTTTCTAGTTTTGAAAAATGATAGCCACGATCTTGGCCTCCTAAAAAAATGGTATCAACCTTTTTAAGAGCCTCTAGCGCCTCAATAGTTGAATCGGGAGTTGTTGAAATAGCATCATCATAAAAAGTGATGCCTTGATAGGTTCCAATTTGTTCTAAGCGATGACGAAGGCCCCGAAATTCCGTAAGGGTTTTTTGAATATCACTTTCGCTGATGTTGAAAATTTTTGCCACAGCGACTGCTGCATTGATATTACTTTGATTGTGTTTGCCCAGTAAATTACTTTGATATTTTTTATTACCAATTAAAATAGCTTTGCCGAGATAATTTTTGAGCCATGTCGAAGCTTTGCGGTGGTAAATAAAATAATTCTCTTTAGTTTGAAATTGAATAATACGTTTTTTGGCCTCGTAGTATTTTTTAAGACTGCCATGAAAATCAATATGTTCAGGAAATAGATTGGTAAGTACGGCGATGTCGGGAGAAAATTGACAATCATCTAACTGATAACTTGAAAGTTCTAAGACAAAAATAGTTTTTTGAGAAATCGTGGTTAGTAAAACTTCGAGCATAGGTTTGCCGATATTTCCAAGAAGCATTACGGGTTTGCCAGCGGTCTTTAATAATTCGTAAATAAGCGTTGAAGTCGTGCTTTTTCCCTTGCTTCCGGTAACACCAATAATGGTGTGCTTGCCCTGCATTTGAGAAAAGAAAAGATTGGTAGCGGTGGTATAAGGAATAGTTATGAGTTTTTGGTTAACCCCCGGACTTTTAATGGCAACATCATAGGTTTTTTGTGCCATTAAATAATCACTCCCCTGTTTGGCATCTAAAATGCCAATGGTAAGTTTGGGATGATATTGTTTTAGGTATTGTTCAGAAACTATTCCTTCTTTTCCATAACCAATTAAAGCCACTTTATCGGCACCAGAAAAAATACATTGTGGTGGGATGGCGTGCTGACTCTGAGTTAAAAAGACTTCGGGATGATAAACTACTTTTGACCCAATTTGTCGCATAATAAAATCGTCTCGGTAGGCATCGCGCGCCATATGCACAGCGCTCTGAGCTTCATCAAAAGTTCCTACACAATCAAAAG
>CAYYYT010000069.1:0-2926 GCA_964476105.1 uncultured Candidatus Saccharibacteria bacterium
TACCTACAAGAAATTCCAGCGCCTTCAGTGACTGTCCGAAACGAACAGCGAATGATTCAAGAAGCCGTTGATGCGTTAATTGATAACGATATGAGAGAGGGAGTAACCACTACGGCTACTACCGGAGCCAAGGGATTGCTCGAATCTTTGGCAGCGATGTCGGCTGGAAAACAGGGCCGCTTCCGTCAAAACCTCTTGAGTACGCGCGTGGCCTATTCAGGAAGATCCGTTATCGCGGTTGGTCCAGATCTTAAATTTGGACAATGTGGTTTGCCAAAAACCATGGCTCTTGAAATTTTCAAGCCATTCGTTATTAAGCGCATTTTAGATAAAGAATTGGCTTACAACATTCGTGGAGCTGCTCGATTAATTGAAGAAAAAACTCCAGAAGTTTGGGAAATTTTAGAAGAAATTGTACGAGGTAAGCTAGTACTTTTGAACCGAGCTCCTACCTTGCACCGATTGGGTATTCAAGCTTTCCAACCTATTTTAACCGAAGGTGAAACCATTAAGCTTCACCCAATGGTTTGCGAAGCGTTCAACTCTGACTTTGACGGTGACCAGATGGCGGTTTACTTGCCACTTTCTGAAGAAGCTCAAAAAGAAGCACGAGAAATTATGCTTTCAAGCTTGAACTTGCTCAGACCAGCTACGGGCTTGCCAGTTATCGGACCTTTCCGAGACGTGGCTTTGGGATGTTTCTTCTTATCAAAATTAAAAGAACCTAAAGATCCAAAAGATGTCAAAGTGTACTCAAGCCAATCAGAAGCAATGACTGCTTATGAATACGGATATTTGGGCTTAGCTGATAAAATTAAAGTTCCAAGTCCAAAATTAGCTGAAGGTGCAAAGCCTGAATTAATTGAGACTTGTTTGGGTCGTTTGATTTTAAATGGTGCCTTCCCACAGAGCTACCCTTACGTTAACAAGGTAGTTGATACTAAAGGATTGAAAGCTTTGGTACGAGATGTGATTGAAAAATATCCAGGTCAGGAATCAATTCAATTCTTGGATAAGATTAAGACGATGGGATTTGAATACTGCACTCTTTCAGGAATTAGCTGGGGAATGGATGATTTGGAAGTTCCAAAAGAAAAGGAACAAATGGTTCACGATGCTGAAAAAGAAGTTGAGAAGATTGAAGCTCACTACGAAAAGGGATTGTTGAGTCACGAAGAAAAGACTTCGCAAAAGATTTTAATTTGGCACGGAGTAAAAACCAAATTGGAAGCTTTGCTTAAGACAAGCTTGCCAGAAGACGGACCAGTTATGACCATTATCGGTTCTGGAGCTCGAGCGACTTGGTCTCAGCCAGTACAGATGGCGGGTATGAAAGGTTTGGTAAATAACCCAGCCGGAGATATTATTGAGTTGCCAGTTAAATCTTCATTTACGGAAGGATTTAATGTGTTGGAATACTTTATTTCAACTCACGGAGCTCGTAAGGGAACTGCCGATACTGCTTTAAGAACTTCATCAGCGGGTTACTTAACTCGTCGATTGGTGGATGTGGCTCACGACATGATTATTTTTGATGAGGACTGTGGCGATAAAACTGGCAGTATGGTCTTTAAAAAAGATGCCGAAGAAATCGAACAAAACTTCTCATTTAAGATTGTTGGCCGATTCGTTATGCACGATGTTATTTCAACTGCTGACAAAAAGACTGTTCTTGCCAAAAAAGGTGATTTATTAACTTGGCAACAAGCTGATCAAATTACTAAAGACGGCGTTGCAGAAGTATTGGTTCGCTCACCACTTTCTTGTAAGAGTTTCCGAGGTGTTTGCCAAAAGTGCTATGGTTGGGATATGGGAAGAAACGCTTTGGTAAAACTGGGAGAATCAGTAGGAGTAGTGGCTGCTCAAGCCATTGGAGAACCTGGTACTCAGCTTACTTTGAGAACTCACCACTTGGGAGGAGTTGCGGGCGCTGGTGACATTACCCAAGGTTTGCCTCGTATCGAAGAAATTTTTGAGGCGCGCGCTCCAAAAGGAGAAGCGATTATGTCATTGACTGCAGGAAAAGTAACCAACATTGATGAAGAAAACCGAATTATTACCATTCAGCCAACTGCAGAAAAAGGCGAAAAGAAATCTTTGCCAATTGATTACAAAATTCCAAGCAAAATTGCGATGCTCGTGGCAGTAGGGGACGAAGTAAAGGAAAATCAACCTTTGAGCCAAGGAAACTTAGACTTAAAGAAGCTTTACAAGACTACTGACTTAGATCAAACTCAACGCTATATCTTAAAAGAAGTACAACGAATTTATGCTTCTCAGGGCGTGGACATTCACGACAAACACGTTGAATTAATTATTCAAAAGATGTTTTCACGAATCCGCGTAAAGGAAGAAGGAGAATCTGATTGGATTCGCGGAGAAATTGTTGAGTCGTCTATTTTCAATGAAGAAATTGACAGACTTAAAAAAGCGAAGAAAGATTCACCAACCGGAACTCAAATCCTTTTGGGAATTTCAGAAGTGGCGTTGGCTTCAGAATCATTCTTGTCAGCTGCTTCTTTCCAACAAACTTCACGAGTCTTAATTAAGGCTTCGCTGGAAGGAAAAGAAGATAAGTTGCGAGGTTTGAAAGAAAACGTTATTATTGGAAAATTGATTCCAGTAGGAACGGGATTTAGAGCAAAATAACATTTAGAAAATAGAAAGTAGAAAATAGAAAGATAGAAGACGAAAAGTCGGCCTGCGGGCCGACTTTTTGCTTACTTCTTAGCTCTCTTGGCAGGGGTCTTTTTATCCCTTGACAAGAATGCAAAATGGGTGTATAATTAATATATAGGATAAAGACAGTAAAGATGTACCTTGAAAAGAGTTTTCACTAATGGTTCATAGTTAGTAAAGGAATTTCCAATGAATGTAGTTCAAGAAGTGAGCCGAATAAGAATGAAGAATGGGGAAATTTTGCCCT
>CAYYYT010000070.1:0-2921 GCA_964476105.1 uncultured Candidatus Saccharibacteria bacterium
AAGGTTTATGTTAAATATTGATAATTATTCGCTTCAAGATTGGCTCACAAAATTAATATTTTGTCTGAACTTTAGTTCAGGGAACCCCCGCCTCGCGTCCCGCTCGCTTCTTTTGGATTTCAAAAACCCTTGGCGAATTCTGGCGGAAACCCCCGTCGCGTCGCTTTGCGACGCTCCGAATTTTGGCGAAAAAACGAATTTTGAATTTGGGCTGTGTCTCTTGAACAAAATCCGAACTTTTTTCCAACAAAATCCTGATTCAGAATTCTAAAAAAAGGACTCGGCAGGGCGAAACAATTTTTCTGGGGTATTGGATTCGCCCTGCCTCGGCTATTGTTTCCCGCCCGCAGGAGGGGTCTGGGGAGGAATGCGGGCGGGATTTCGCTTCACATTTCTTTTTGGAATTCGGGGCGGACACGCCCTATGTGAATTATATTGCACATTGTAATAAAATGCAACTTGGAATATAATTTGTTTATGTCATCAGGTATAAAACTAGGTCAAAACCTACGAAAAATCAGAACAAAAAAGAAAATGTCGCAAGTAGAACTTGCGAACGCTTTGAATGTTGATAGAGCATATATCAGTAATATTGAAAATGGTCGAATGAACCCAACTCTTTCTACTTTGGAAAAGATTGCAGGAGCTTTGGGTGTTGCAACTAGTGAGCTTATAAAATAAATTTATGTCAACAAATTATAGGGAAATATCAAATACAATTTGGAATATAGCTGGTCATTTACATGGCACTTTCAAAGCTCACGAATACCAAGATGTTATTCTTCCTTTGACAGTTTTAAAAAGACTCGATGATGCTCTTGAGCCAACAAAACAAAAAACCCTTGAACGTTTCAATGAATTAGACGGTCGTGTTGCGAATTTAAATATTTTATATAGAACAACTGGTTATAATTTTTATAATACTTCACCATATACTTTTAGAAAGCTTCTTGAGGCCCCAACCCAAGCAGCGCCAAATTTAAGAAAATATATTGATGGCTTTTCTGACAATGTAAAAGAAATTTTTGCAAAATTTGAATTCGATAGAGTATTAGATAAGTTACATGAATCAGAATTACTTTATTTAGCCCTAAAAGAATTTAATAGAATCGACTTACATCCTGACAAGGTAGAGAATCATATCATTGGACTAGCCTTTGAAGACCTTATTCGTAGGTTTGCTGAACAATCAAACGAAACCGCTGGAGAACACTATACTCCGAGAGATGTTGTTCGTTTGATGACCTCAATACTTTTTACTGGCGAAGAGAAAGAATTAGCAAAACCTGGAGTAATTAAAGAAATTTATGACCCAGCTTGTGGGACAGGAGGAATGCTAACTGTAAGTAAGGATTATATTCAGACTAACTTTAATAAAAACGCAAATATCTTTTTGTATGGACAAGAATTGAATTCTTCGACTTATGCTATCTGTAAAGCAGATATGCTTCTTAAAGGTGAAGATATTGACTATATAAAAGGAGGAGATAAGGAACACCATAAGGCAAGCACACTATCTAATGATCAACATCATGATAAAAAGTTTGATTATATTATTTCTAATCCACCTTTTGGTGTAAGTTGGGAAAAAGATAAAACAGCCGTTGTAAATGAAGCAGAGCGTAGATTTTCTGGACGTTTTGGGGCTGGCATACCTAGGATTTCGGATGCGCAATTTCTCTTTATGCAACACGTCATCTCAAAAATTAAAGACAAGGAAGAGGGTGGCGGTGAGGCAGCTATTGTATTCAACGGATCCCCACTTTCTACAGGAGATGCGGGTAGTGGAGAAAGTGAAGTTCGTAGATGGGTTTTAGAAAATGATTACGTTGATACGATAATTGCGTTGCCGGAAAAATTGTTTTTTAACACAGGAATCTCAACATACATTTGGATTTTTTCAAATAACAAACCTACCGAAAGAAAAAATAAAATTGCTCTAATTGATGCTAGAAATATTCACACGCTTCTTAAAAAGAACTTAGGTGAAAAATGTTATGAGATAACTGATGATGATTCTAAAAAAATTTTAAAGTTTTATACGGAATATAAAAATAGTACTTTAGTTAAAATCTTCAATACTACTGATTTTGCTTATAGACAAATAACTATCCAACGTCCTCTCCGTCTTAAATTCGAAGTTTCAAATGATTCCATTTCTCGTTTGAAGGATCATAAAGATTTTCTAAATGATGTACCAAGTAAGAAAAGAGGAGAAAAAGGAGATGAAGAGAATAGAAAATGGCAGGAATTAAGATCTTCTATTTACGAGACTCTAGAAAAGATGTGTGGAGAGGTAATAATGTCTCGTGCAGAATTTATAAAAAAATTAGAATCTGGTCTAGAAAAAAAGAATCTAAAAGCAAGTAAAAAAACCATAAAGACTATCTGGCAAACATTCGGTGAAAGAGATGAAAAAGCAGAAATTTGTGTAGACGAAAAAGGAAACATTGAAGAAGACAAGGAATTAAAAGACTATGAGAAAGTTCCTTGGGGTATAGATATAGTGGAATATTTTAAAAAAGAGGTTTTACCCTATGCTTCAGATGCCTGGATAGATGAAGGTGTAAAAGATGATAAAGATGGAAAAACTGGTATCGTTGGGTATGAGATTCCTTTTGCTTATTATTTTTATCAGATTTTGCCCGTCGAAACTCCATCTGTGGTTAAAAAAGAGATAACTAATATTAGTTCATCTCTACCTAAGTTGTTTGAAAAACTTTTAAATATATGAAAGACGCAAAAAATATTAAACTAACATTACCACTCAAAGATCAGGAGAAGTTTCTATGGTTTTATGATTGGCTTGGTGAATTTCCTAAACATTGGGAAGTAAAACGTGGTAAATTTTTATTTAAAAATATAAAAGAATTAAATAGTGATTTACAATGCGATTTAATATTATCTTTGACTTTAAATGG
>CAYYYT010000071.1:0-2885 GCA_964476105.1 uncultured Candidatus Saccharibacteria bacterium
GTTATAGCGGTTAAAACTCGCAATTTGGCACTCTTTTTATTACCGGTTTCTGCCGGTCTTTTTTCGCGATTTTTTATCAATGAAGCCATTTACGCTTTTTATCAGAGAAAGCGTCCCTTGGAAGTTTTGCCCATTTCTGCACTCATCAAAAAACCTTATCATCCAGGATTTCCTTCTGGGCATTCGTCATTTTTCTTTACGGTTGCTTTCGTTTTGTTTTTATTTAGCCTTCCTTTGGCTCTCGTGTTTACCGCAGGAATGATTTTGGTTTGCGTGGCAAGAATTTTTTGCGGAGTTCACTGGCCAACCGATATTATTGCTGGCATTATTGCTTCGGCGGTTACCAGTTTTATGCTTAAGCTAATGTTATGAAAATTTTAACTTGGAATGTCTATAAAAATAACAAGGATATTAATAAAGCGGTTTTGTTTTTAAAAAAACAACAGGCCGATGTGGTTTGTCTGCAAGAATTTCCGGCTGAACATATTGGCTTGCTTCGTAGCTTAGATGGTCATGTTGCTATTTGCGATGAAGTGCATATTCCTAAAAACCGTAAGAAAAATGGCGTTCGTTTGTATTCAGTGATTGTTTCGCAATTTCCGATTAAAAATCAAGTCGTGATTCCTCATAAAAAAACCTACGACGAAACTCCAAAAACCAAAGACCGATATTATCATTTTCAAGCCGATTCTTTTTACATTGATATTGATGCGCATTGGGGGATGTTTAGGGTTTTTAATACCCATTTTCGTTGTTTTACTGGGCCAAGTCATCGTTTGGCGCAGTTTCAAGAAGTCCTGACCCATCTTGCCGATGATCGTCAGAATATTATTTGCGGAGATTTTAATACTTTTGCCAAGCCCTTGGTTAACATTTTGGTTTGGAAATTTTTTGGTTATAAAATGCAGGAAATTATTATCAATGAAAACAAGAGCTTTGCTAAACTTATCAGCGAACATAATTTAAAAAATTGTTTTTATAAGCAAGTTACTTTTTGGAAATTTCCTATTCAGCTAGATTATATTTTGGTGCCTTTGAAGGTTAAGGTAAAATCTAGTCGCGTGTTTCTGCGCCCGCACGGGTCGGATCATTTTCCGTTGATGCTAGAGATCTAAATTTCAAGTAATCGGCGCGCTTGCGAGCGCGCCGATTGGAATAGGGGGGAGGCGCATAATGGCTGGTGCAGTAGTTTCGCCCCGTACAAGAGCGGAGGGTTGGCAGAACGGCTAATGCGCTGGTTTCGAAAACCAGTGGGAGAAATCCCTTACAGGTTCGAATCCTGTACCCTCCGCTCTTTTACGGGGTAAAAAAATATGGCTCGAAAGGGTCCGATGGGTTTCTGGCTTCGCCAGATCTGGCAAAGCTAGACAAATCCCATCCCCTCCGCAGAAAAATGCTATTTGATTTTTCCGACTGCAAGTGTGTGCTTGCACTGATGAGTCCAAAAGGACGAATCGGAAAACAAGTTCTTTTTTGGATAAAACGACAATGTCTCAATCGATGTATAAGATTTACGCAAAAAGAACGAAGGATAGTTCATTTTCGCATATGGACACCATTTCTGCTTCCGACGAAAGGGAAGCTATGGAGAAGGCTGATTGGCGATATGCCAAAACGACATTCTGTCGAAAAGTTGAAAAACTTCTCTAGTTTTGGGAAATGAAAGCCCTGGTGGATTATCGCCGGGGCTTATTAATTTATATTTTTACAGAATGTAGTATAATGCATGTATGAAAGAAATTATTTTACATAATCAGTGGTTGATAAAAGCTCCACGAGAAGATGTTTTTAAGACAATGACGGATTTTGAAAATTTCCCTAAGCACTTCCCTAAAGTTGCAGAGAAAGTAATCATTAAAAAACGCGAAGGAAATTATTTAGAAATTGAAGCGACGGTTAAATCATTTGGCCGAAATTTTTCTGTGCAGATGAAAACACAAATTCTCCCAGGCGAAGGTTTTATTTCTGATAATACCAGTTTGCAGTTTGGGACTTCAGGTCATGAAAAAATGTTATTTTCTGTGTCACCTGAAGGAACGATCATTGATTATACTTATCAGGTGAAAATTCATAAGCCTTGGCTACGCTTGGTGGCGACGCCCTTGATTCGTTGGTATTCTATGAAATACTGGGAAAAAGCCGTGATTGATGAATTAAAAAAAGCGCTTGAGAAGCGCTAAGGTGAAAAAGTGTAGATTATCGTTGTAGCTAGGAAAAATGTAAATAAAAAGGGCACGACTACATCCGTGTATTCATGCCCACCTCCTTCTTCGTCGCATCTTGCGACGACTACCGCGGTTTAATTTTCGTCCGCGATAACATTTTCAGGCGTCGCCGTAGGGCGACCTTTTTCCGACCCAGTCGCTCTTTGGCTTGCGCTCCGTTGCGGAGCGCAATCGTCTTCTCGCGATCAAATTGAGCGTCGGACTCTTCCATGAAGTGACACATAGCCATACTCCTCTTTGCGGAGCTCTGGGGGATGGCTCCCCCTACCTTTAAAAACTGAAACTAACCCCGCTAAAAAACTAGTATGTTGCTCTAATTCTTAAGCCGAGCTAGTTATTTATCCTATATATCTATTATACACCCATTATTAAATCTTGTCAAGTACCTAAGAGGGGAGGTTGCTTTTTGGGGAAATTGGACTAATATGTAAAAGCATAGCGGTTTGTTCTTTCATTTTCAAGAGGTAATGTATGACAGAAGTTAAACGACCAGAAAATTTGCGAGATTTGTTTGGAAAAGATTTGACGGACTGGCAAATTTCGCCAGTTTATTTTTTACAGCTCAGACATTCTTTAATGGGAGTTTTCCCAGCGATTGATCGTTGCGATAATGTCATTATTGTGCCGAGAAAAAATATGCTCCCATTGGTTTGGGATCGT
>CAYYYT010000072.1:0-2883 GCA_964476105.1 uncultured Candidatus Saccharibacteria bacterium
TACAGCCCATCATTACCGATGGTTTTCATGAACCACTTAATGAGCGGGCCCGGCAACCCATTTAAGCAATCCAAATACAAAGAAGTATCTTCAACAATAAATTGTCCTTGGTGATGCTTTTGCGCTTCCTCTAATTTTGCGCGGATAATTACTTGGGCATCAATGTCTTGGATCTCCGGCAAATCAATGTCCAATTGTTCAACAGAAGAAATGATCTCCTGCACTTCGACAAGCTTACCCTTGTTGCCGGTTATAAAATATAAGGCCATAAAATAGTAACTTAATTATTATTTTGGAAGAGCGGCGTTTAACCACTGCTTGTGTAATTCTTCTACGCGTTTCCACATTTTTTCTACTTTTTCTACCTCTTCCGGCGTAAAAGATTTATCAGCTTGATTTTCTAACACTCCATTGAAATAAGTAGTAAAAAATCTTTCAACATAATCCTCATATTCTTTATGCGCAGCCATATACTCGTCAGTAAGGACCTTAAATTCTTCGTTAGTCATATTATTTTTTCTTCTTACTTTTTTTTAATAAAGATGCGAATGCCTCAATTTTTTGAAGCACCTCATCAAATGTAATAATTTCAATCCCATGGAGGTTATTCCTAAACATTTCAAAGCTTTTGCGACCTTCTTCCGGTAATCCGTCAATACTCCCGGCTATTATCAAACATTTTGAATTTAAACTTTCAAACCATTCTTTCTGCCCGGTTTTACTTCTTAAAGAGTGGAAGTCATTCATTAAATTTTGTCTTTGATCTAACACTTGATTGATTGCTCCCGATAACTCTTCGGTTACAGGAAAAACATCTTTCCCTCGATATGGTCTTTTTGTTAGGAGCTCCGTTTTATGAGTTTTTATTTCGATAATAGTTATATTATCCGTAAGACTATTTTTAAAAAGAAAATCCGTAATCTTTCCATTTACATTGAAGATTTCTTTACCTCCAACATACGCTTGATTAGCAAATAAGAAAACCGGCAGCGCAAAAAGGTTTGAAATTATCCAAGAGTTTTCTTTAAATAAAACTTCCCATTTCTTTTCCAAATTTTTACTATCCAATTTTAATGCAAGAATCTTTTTGTAATCCTTGATGGCATCCTCTAAAAATCGTTTCTCTATCTTTTCCCTTGTTTGAAGAATTACTTCTTTTGATTGCTTATCTTTGTTCCCTAGATCAGCAAATGCAAAGTTAATCATAGTATCCAAATCTTCTTTGGATAAATCTTTCTCGGTTACGCCATCCGAAAGCACAGAATAAACAGTGCCTTTTACATATGGGGTTTTTGTAGTTTTATATTTAGATGGGAAATATTGTGATAAAAACTTCCTAACTAATGCATCTTTTTGATTGCTATGAGTTTTTAGAAGAGAATCCATTTTTGGGTAAAATCGATTCAAGTCCTCATAGCCTAAATATGCAACCTTGTTTTTTATTTCAAATTTAACTTTCGGCTTAACAATTACTTTTTCAATGTTGAAATTTTGATCCAATGAGTATAAAATCGGGCTTAATATTTTAGTAAAACCATAACCAAAGCCAACGCTTTTAATAATCCCTCTTGGCAATGGATCATCAAGGTTTTGGTATTCAATTGTCTTAATTCCTCCGTATTTGGGTTCCCCCTTGGGATCAAACGGATAATGTACGATTACATTCTTTTTTAAATACTCTTCTTTGCATTTTAAATTTATCTTTCTTACATCATCGATAAAATGATAAACAATCTTATCCGCAGATTGCTCTTCGATGAATTCACCTTTTCGTTCTAATTTCTTTGCCATTGCCTTAATTCGAATTTAACCTATGTTGGTTAAATTATACGCCTTTTTTCGCAAGAGCAACAGGATATTTGAGTAGGCATATTTAGCCAAATATTGTATAATAATACCAACAAAATATTGCCTAAACCCTCGTGGCATGGCATGAAATCCGATCAAGATATAGAACCCGTCATCGGGGTTCCTTGATCGGTCGTGTGCGGAAACGCATACGTTTGGGCCGCAAGGTCCAAGCTCCCGGTGGCGGGCTTTGTGTTTGCCGCCGGCAAGACAATTAAAACCGATCAAGGAATATGCAAGAGCAAAACACGCCTGCCAAATCCCACAGGCTTCGCAATGGGATTTTAATCTTTGCCGCAATCATCGTATTCGGCACCATAGTAAACGCCATTGGCAAAAGTGGTGATCAACCATCAAAAACTATTCCAACGCCTCAAAATGGCTCACAGGAAGCCTCACAGGCTCAAACACCGACCCAAGAGCCGCAATGGATAGCGGTGAAGTCATGGAAAGGAAATGGTGGCAAGAAAACCGAACCATTTACCATAACCGGTAAACAATGGCGAATCAATTGGAGCAATAAGGATACTACCGGGTTTGGTGGTACCATACTGCAAATATTTGCCCGCAAACCGGGAGATAATGGTATTGGAGAATTAATTGTTAATTCGCAAGCAGCACAGGATACAAGTTACGTTTACAAGTCCGGAGAATACTATTTGGAAGTTAATGGAGCGAATGGAAATTGGGAAATTGCGGTTGAGGAATTAAAGTAAATTAATCAAAGCATTGGAGTTACGTAACCGCTTATCATAAAGGAAAATAGGGATTTTACCTCCAATAAACTCCAATGTTTTGAAACACTTTGGGGAGAATCCATAGACTCCACACCCCATGGGGGTGTGGAGGTAGCTACTCCTTATATTTATAAGAAAAAGGCACAATTTACCTCCACTAAACTCCACAGTTTTTACCATCCTATTTGGCTAAAAAACATCTCACAATGACACGGGGGGTGTGGGATTTTGACTTGGCTTATTTAAAAGAAAAAGTGAGATTTGGTCCACACAAAACCACACGATTTTACCCGCTAGG
>CAYYYT010000073.1:0-2827 GCA_964476105.1 uncultured Candidatus Saccharibacteria bacterium
CAAAAAGTAGAAATTTCAGCTAGCCCAGTCCAGGAAAGTATTTGGTCATGGCTTTTGCCAATGCTTCTTTACGGCATTTTGCCACTTCTTTTAATTGGATATTTTTTATGGAGTATGATGCGTCAAACCAAAGGAGGCGCCGGACAAGTTTTTGATTTTACCAAGTCGCGTGCTAAAATTTTTGAAGTAAACAATCCTGATAAAAATAGAATTACTTTCAAAGATGCCGCCGGCTTAAAAGAAGCCAAAGAAGAACTTATTGAAATTGTTGATTTTTTGAAATTCCCTAAAAAATATCTGGCTATGGGGGCAAAAATCCCTCGCGGTGTTTTGCTTTTAGGTAGCGCGGGCGTGGGGAAAACCTTACTGGCCCGAGCCGTTGCCGGCGAAGCTAATGTGCCATTTTTCTCTATTTCCGGATCAGAATTCGTGGAAATGTTTGTTGGAGTTGGATCAGCGCGCGTGCGTGACTTATTCCAAACTGCAAAAAAGGCTTCCCCTTCTATCATTTTTATTGATGAATTAGACGCCATTGGCCGACACCGAGGCACTGGCATCGGCGGTGGTCACGATGAACGAGAACAAACACTTAATATGATTTTGGTAGAAATGGATGGTTTTGATAAAGATTCTGGCGTTATTGTTATGGCAGCCACTAACCGAGGTGATATTTTAGACCCAGCACTTTTAAGACCCGGACGATTTGATAGAAAAATTGTGTTAGATCCACCAGATGTACACGACCGAGAAGAAATTCTGAAAATTCATGCTCAGGACAAACCATTAGCCGACGATGTAAAATTTAAAGAAATTGCGGAAAGAACTCCTGGTTTTTCTGGCGCTGATTTAGCTAACGTTGCCAACGAAGCCGCTTTGCTAGCAGCCCGAAAAAACAAAGTGCAAATTTTCCAAAACGACTTTTTAGAAGCCATTGAAAAAGTATTGCTTGGTCCAGAACGCAAGAGCCACATTTTATCAAAGAAAGAAAAGGAAATTGTCGCTTACCACGAAGCAGGACACGCGCTAGTTTCTTCCGCTATTGAAGGCACAGATCCTGTAAGAAAAATTTCTATTATTTCCCGCGGAATGGCAGGCGGATTTACCTTCCAGGTAAAATCAGAAGAAAACAAATTGCGAACCAAGACACAATTTATGGCAGAAATTGCCACGCTTTTAGGCGGAATGGCAGCTGAACGATTAATGTTTGGCGAAATGACGACCGGCGCTTCTAATGACTTGGTTAAAGCTTCTGAATTAGCACGCAAAATTGTGAAAGAATGGGGTATGTCAAATTTGGGACCAATTTCATTTAGTGAAAAAGATGACATGGTATTTTTGGGCAGAGAAATTTCTCAGCAACGCAATTATTCAGAAGCTGTGGCAGAAAAAATTGATAAAAAGATATAAGAATTATTAAAAACTGCTTAAAAAACCGCCACTGAAATTGTCAAAAAGAAAAAATCTATGCTGGAAAAAATTGCCAAAGTATTAATTGAAAAAGAAACGATTGAACGAGAAGAATTTGAAGAAATTATTGGACCAGATATTAAAAAATAGTTTTTAGCGCGCGCTTGCCCCGTTAGATTTTACCCAAGTAAAATATGTTCTGGGGCCGAAAGCGCGCGCTTCTGGACCTGTAGCTCAACGGTAGAGCACTCGCCTTATACGCGATATGTTGGGGGTTCGATTCCCTCCAGGTCCACCAAATTAATAATGTTTAATAATTTTTATTAGTAAACATTTTAAATTGAGAGGGAATCGAACCCAGAGAGGGGTCGGGAGAGAGAAGTCTCTCCCGTGTAGGATTTCTTACAAAACCGGGGGTTTTGTAAAAGCGAATGAAATGAGCGCGGGTTCTAGCAAAGCGGATTCCCTCCAGGTCCACCAAAATGCCTAAAAGAAATATTACGGAGTTCCAGCAATTAATCTGGGATTTTTATCAAAAAAATAAGCGGGCATTTCCTTGGCGCGAAACCACCGACCCTTATAAAATTTTGGTTTCGGAAATTATGCTCCAGCAAACCCAGGCCGACAGAGTGGTCGCTTTTTACGAAAACTGGACAAAACGCTTCCCCAACTTTAAAACCCTCGCTCAAGCCAAATTTAGCGATATATACCCCTATTGGCAGGGCTTAGGATACAATCGTCGCGCGCTCAATTTACAAAAAACTGCCCAGAAAGTAACTAATGAATTTGGCGGAAAATTACCCCAAGAAATTACTGAACTAGAAAAGCTTCCCGGCATTGGGCCTTATACGGCGCGCGCGGTCAGTATTTTCTCTTTTAACACTCCTATTTTTTGTATCGAAACTAACATTCGTCGCGTTTTTATTCATCACTTTTTCCCAAAGAAAAAAATTATCACTGATGCGGAAATTTTGAAAATCGCCGAGCTAGCTTTTGACCAACAAAATTCTCGTGAATGGCACTGGGCTTTAATGGATTACGGTGCGCATTTAAAATCGCAAATTATAAACCCAAATCGTCGCGCCAAAAACTACAGTGTGCAATCAAAATTTGAAGGGTCAATCCGCCAAATCCGTGGAGCTATCCTAAAACAGCTACTTACTAAAAATATGACGGCGACTGAACTGGTAAAAATGATTGGCAAAGATGCCAAAAAAACTAAAGAAATTCTCAAAACTTTAGAGAGTGAGGGCTTGATAAAACAGCATAAAAAGAGGTATTGTTTAAATTAAGCAAGCGCGGTTAGCTCAATTTGCCCCGTTAGACTTGGGCGCATAGCTCAATGGCAGAGCACTGTCTTGACGTGACAGGGGTTCCAAGTTCGAATCTTGGTGCGCCCACCGCCCAAGTCTAACGGGGT
>CAYYYT010000074.1:0-2788 GCA_964476105.1 uncultured Candidatus Saccharibacteria bacterium
CCATCTCCCGCCTAGAGAGTAATAATTGTTGGTTGTATTTACTTATAAATGAAAATTACCCTCCAAAATGGTGTTGTTTTGTATACAAGAAGAAGGCGCCCGTCATTGCTGACGTGCGCCTTCCGGTCAGGGATTTCTCTCCTGATTGTTATTTAGGGGCCATTACTTGTTTGAGCTTTTAGTGCATGAGCAAGTGCTATTTCCGCATCACAAACCTTCACTAACTGTTGATGTACCCGTGTCATTATTTCGTGATATTTGATGATGCCGGCCGCTTTTGAACCGAGGTATATTGCCTCATCAACGTTGGCTGGCGGGCGGTCCTTGGTGACAGGATTTTGATATTTGCTGAAATGGGTATGGCGAAAAGCAATTTCCTTGAGCTTGTTGAGGGTTGGCTCATCAAGTTTAAGTATCCACTTTCGCAACATATCTAGTTGACCCATTTTATACAAGATTTCGATCAGCCAAGGCTTCGCCGCGTCGAGCCGAGCTTGGGTTGCTTTATTGCGCTCGCGTTGTTGCTTCTGCTTGTCCTCGCTCCAGTAATTGGTATCGTCCCCTTTCCATTCCCAGACGAAGGTCGCCAGGTTTAGAAGGAATTTTAACGCCGAATCTTCGATGCAAGTTTTTTCGGTTCGGTGGGGAGGAAGGTTGCGTACTGTTATTCCTTTGATATCGTCTCTTTCTACCCGGAAAAAGTTTTGGATTACTGGAAAAAATTTTTCGCCAGTAATTATTTCTTCCCAGACATAGGAGAACTCTTGACCACGACGACCTTCAACGAGTAGCTCTTGCTTGAAAAAATTTAAGCAGAGCATGTGAAAGGCTTTCTTGGCCAACACCTGTCGAAGTTCAGCCATGGTTTTGTGTTCATCACCATTGTGTTCGTCAGTACTGAAGAAATATTGGTTTTTTGAGTCATCGGGTTGTACCACCAGCAATTCGGCTTCATCCCAACCGTCGGCGATTTCAAAATAGAATTCGTCGCGATTGATATTATCATACCGTGGTTCGGCATGATCTTTCCACTGCATCGAGACTGTGTAGCCAGTATGCAACAAACCTGCAAGCATCTGAAGGTTATCTGTGGCGTTCCAGAGTTCGAGCCAGCTGTACCAGTTGTAAATTGGCCGAACTTTTTTGGTGCGCAGGCCTTTCTTTTGCTCTTGTCCTACTATTACTTTTGTAGGCATTTTATGCCCCTTTCTCTTTTTGTTATGCCCCACACTGTGGTGGGACGGTACTTATGGTTCTATTCTAATTTACTACTATTATTTTTTGTGTCAAGAAAGTGAGGTAATGTGTACACATTATTTAATACTACTAAAAAGTACCAAATGTGTGTGCACATTACCTTGATCACTTGTTATAAGTTAATAAATATGGTAGGATAATCTGCGAAGCATAGGTACCAAGCAAAGTTTGTTTGGACTTAATGCAGGTTTGAAAATTGAGGTAGAAAATTGAAAAAATTTGATAGAATCAATGTTGCCGGTGTCACTGTACATCGGCCAGGTAATCGTTATTCTGCGGTGTTTGGTCTCGCGGTCGAATTGCAGAATAATCCAGATGTAACGCAGCTCGTATTTGGACCCGAAAGCCCGGTCATCACCGAGGCGGTTGGGTGGGTTGCCTTGTCGAGAATGCAGGCCCGGAGTTTTCCTGGTGAAATTATTTCGATGTTGGCAAATTACATTCATTCGATCATACCACGCTGTCAAGCGTATTGCCGGAACATAACCCGGCGGGCATTTGAGGAGTTGGTCATCCTCATCGCCGAAATCAACAGGCCACTGCACGAAACAAGGACTGGTTTCGTCTTCTCATAAGTGAGCCTTGCGCTCACGAATTCAACGCGGTTCCCATTTTGGGGCCGCGTTGTTTACATTTTAATTTGCCATTTAATATTTTTATTTCGCTTAAACCAAGTTCGCTGTCTTTTCACATATTGCCAAGTTTCTTTTAAAATATTTTCAATCATTTCCACTTCACCTATTTTATTTTGCAAAAAAAGGGCACAGTTTTTATACTCCAAGCCAAAGCTTTCTAATCGCTCGTATGAGACACCGCTGTCGTGTAATCGTTTAACCTCGGCCACCATACTGGCCTCGAGACGCCTTTCTAGGCGGGCTCTAATTCGCTCTTTGAGGGCTAAATCTGGCCAATCCAGGCCGATGTATTCAGGGCAGTACTTGATACTAGTGCTGATTTTAGGCACCGTCCCAAGGCTTTCGGCGATTTCTAGGGCCCGTACAAGGCGCACTTTATTGTGTTTATCAATCGTGCTGGCACGTTCGGGATCGAGTTTTTTTAAGTGTTCAAAAAGTTCACTGGCCGTTTTTTGTTCCAGTTTATTCCGCAGTTTTTTATTGGGTGGCACTTTGGGCAGTCGAAGTCCGGAAATTAATGTATCAATATAAAAACCGGTTCCGCCACAAATAATTGGTAAACGATTTCGGTTTAAAATTTCTTGAATTTTTTTCTCAGCCAAATCACAATATTTTTCCACTGAGAAATCTTCGGTCGGATCGGCCACATCAAGTAGGTGATGGGGCACACCTTTCATTTCTTCTTTGGTAATTTTACCCGACCCTAAATCCATTCCGCGATATACCTGACGCGAATCAGCACTAATTATTTCTCCATTATACTTAAGTGCCAGTTTCACCGCTAAATCACTTTTGCCGGTGGCGGTTGGTCCTAAAACCACCAAGATTTTTGGCTTGGCCTTGTCTGGGGTTTTCATAATGTGCCGGGAGAGAGAATCGAACTCTCATGAATTTCT
>CAYYYT010000075.1:0-2753 GCA_964476105.1 uncultured Candidatus Saccharibacteria bacterium
TAACGTATTAATTGCCCTGCACCTGTTGTCGCTTTTGGAACATGAAAAAACGCGGAGTTTGTTGGACAAAGTTCGAAACTATTTCGAGCAAAATCCAAATGATTAAAACTACTAAAAAGGACTCGGCAGGGCGAAACAATTTGTCTGGGGTTTTGGATTCGCCCTGCCTCGGCTGATTTCCCGCCCGCAGGAGGGGTCTGGGGAGGAATGCGGGCGGGTTTCGGACTGGGGGTTTTCGGAAATTCGGCGGCTAATCCAAAGAAATTCTATCAAAATTTTACTTATTAAACCATTCGGGAACTTTGTGAGGCGGAGTATTGAGCGGAATAACCTCGATACTCATTTCCTCCGTATCTAAAACCATAACACCATTTGCTTCTGTGCCATTTGCCACCCACGGGCCATTAAGTGCAATAGGAAAGCCTTTTAGCTCGTGTTTTCCAAATGGAAAAATTTTGATTGAATCTTTATGAAAAATTCTTACTCCATTCTGAAGGTCGTGGCTAAAAATACTGACTTGGCAATCTTCTTGTTTCATAAAATCAAAATGTTCTTCCATACTATTTTTGCTTGCATCTAATTTTGTATGGTCACCAACAAGATTTGGCTTAACATAATGGCTGAACATTATTTTTAGATCACCAAAATTTTGTACCATATATTCTGGTAAACTCTGTAAATATTTTTCATCTTCTGGCTCCAATAATACTGGCAATTCGTCACCATACACCCAAACTTCACCACTTGATATTTTTGCTTTTTCAAAATAACTTAATTTAGACCAGTCGTCTGGATACTTAAAAACAGATATTTGCGGAGTTTTATTTACAGCAAAAATATCATGGTTCCCCGCGACAGCATATTTACAATTACTTTTTATCAACTGGACAGCTTTATGTGCATCTCGGGACTTAAAATAGCCGTAATAAGGAACGCTATAGCCAACTATATCTCCCAAACACACCAAAGTATCGCAATCCCGCTCTTTCAGAAGTGTTAGAGCCTCTTCTAGTCTTATTATGTCCTCATGTATCCCGCTTAGAATTCCGATTTTCATATAAGCCAAGGTTCTACTAAACTAACCTTTTTGTTTTGGCAATCTATTTCTGATTTTACTCCAAGTGGCAAAACAAATTGAGGGTCGGTGTGTCCGACATCAAAATTTGCAATAATCGGCAAATTTGGTTTACCAAATTCCTTTACAACAATGGAAATTATTTTCTCCTCTAATTCTTTCTTTTCGTCATCGGAATAATCTCTTGCGCGGGAGAAAATAAATCCACTTATTTTGTCGAACACACCGAGCATTCCATAATTCCTCAACACATGGTCAATATAATTGATCGATGGTTTTTCTTCGGAAGTTTCAAGGAAAAATATTTTTCCCTTCCAAAAATCTTGCGACGGCCAAAAGTCGGTAGCTTTCATCATCTCCAAAACCTCTATGCAACCGCCAAATAGTTCTCCCTGTACTTTGGAGTTTCCTTGGAGCCAATGCCAACCATCATCTGTTTTTATCAGATTTGTTTTTCCAAGATTTTCTTTATCCGACCAATCAAGATAGCCGTCGCAATATCTTCCATAAGCTTTATATTCGTAGTTCTCTTTTGGTTCAAATAAAATATCGTGAACATGAGTTTTGAAACTTTCAGGCAAATTTTCCATTTGCGAAAAACCAGCCATAATTGATGGGCCGTAAAAACTCACTAATCCTTGCAGATTGGCGAACACATGAAGGGTTGAAGTGTCGGAATAGCCCATCAATATTTTAGGATTTTTCGCAACAATATCTTTGTCAACAAAAGGCAAAATTCTCACGGAATCGTCTCCGCCGATTGAGGCGAAAATGGCCTTAACTTCTGGGTCAGCAAAAGCATCGTTAATATCTTTTGCGCGAACTTCCGGATTTTCTCTCAAAAAACTAGCGTCCATTCTCGCCGTAGGAAACTCTTTAATTTTCAAACCCCATTCCATTAAAATTTTGAGACCATTTTCGTATATATGCGGAAAAACGCTTGGGCCTCCCCAAGATGGCGAAACAATTGCCACGACATCACCTTGTTTTAGTTTTGCAGGTTTTTTGTATTGCATAATCATTTCAATAATTCCTCCATTGGAACGCCTAACGACTTGGCGATTTTTTGAATTGTTTGAACGCTTGGCTTGGTAACAACGCCACCCTCAATTTTGGTAAGTGTGGAATACTTGATATTGGCTTTTTTCGCCAAGTCGTCCTGCGTTAATCCTTGTTTTGCTCGTATTCGCTTAATGTTCTGTGATATGGTTGCCATAGTATGCTACTTTTGATAGTATAGAAATATGAGTCGTTGCTTCCTTTGCTCACAAAACAAGCATAGCAAAAATCGTAGATTTTTTCAATCTGTATTTTCTAATTTTGTAGCCGCCGAATTTCCGAAAACCCCCAGTCCGAAACCCGCCCGCATTCCTCCCCAGACCCCTCCTGCGGGCGGGAAATCAGCCGAGGCAGGGCGAATCCAAAACCCCAGACAAATTGTTTCGCCCTGCCGAGTCCTTTTTAGTAGTTTTAATCATTTGGATTTTGCTCGAAATAGTTTCGAACTTTGTCCAACAAACTCCGCAACAAGTCGGGATTCAAATTTCCCGAAAAAATATGGTCAGCACGAAGTGCCGTCTGTTCTGAATTCCCCCCAAAAAATCCTGAATCTGCAAGGATTCGCCACGCTCCGCGTGGCTCCTCGTTTGCCAATACAATTCTATGAATAATCACACCA
>CAYYYT010000076.1:0-2753 GCA_964476105.1 uncultured Candidatus Saccharibacteria bacterium
CTCGGTTTGGTTTTGTCCATTTGCAACGTCGCCATAAGACGAGAATGGTAATGAGTAATGGGTTAGTAAACCCGAATACTGCTGGCCAGACGTTCGCTTCGGCACCAGAACTCTTATAGGTGAGCAAGAGCACGAAGCCGATCAGCGTCCAGAGCGACCAGCTCGTTAGATTCGGCTGAACCTTGCCCTGGTATGTCCTGATGCCGTAGGGAACGACACTCACAACCACCAAGAGCCCAGAAACCAAGCCAATTATTTCTCTGCTCAAGCTACACCTCCATTTTTTGAGAATGTGCGGTTTGACTAAGTTATTATGACTTAATCACATTAATTACATAATAGCACAATTTTGTTTATTAGTCAATACAAACAAAAATCCGAACATTTACAATTTCTTATTTTCTGACTTCTTGAATTAAAATATTATTCGCACCGATACCACATCAGGTTCTTTTATTTTGGTGCTTAATCTTCAAATCCTTGTATAAAAAAATTACGGCAAGAAAGCCGTAATTTGTATTTGGTGCCCGGGGTGGGAGTTGAACCCACATGATATTGCTATCGCGGGATTTTGAGTCCCGTGCGTCTGCCAGTTCCGCCACCTGGGCATTTGTGATAAGTTAAATTACAGTAAATTTATCACAAATTGTCATCTAATTCAAGGTTATTGACTATCACGCTTGTAATCACAGTCTTTGTTGGAGCATTTTATTTTCCCCGCTTTTGTTTCAGTGAGAATTGATTTACAGGTTGGACAGAATTCGTTAATAGGTTTATCCCAGGCCGCAAAGTCGCAAGCTGGATATTGATCGCAACCATAAAAGATTTTTCCGCGTTTTGATTTTTTAACCGCTACTTTGCCCTTTTGGCATTTGGGGCAAGTCATATCTAGGGTGATTGGCTTGGCACTGGCTCCTGTGGTGACCAGCGATTCAGTGTGTTTGCAATCTGGAAATCCGGTGCAGGCATAAAATCTGCCAAAGCGTCCCATTTTTTCAACCATAGGTTTTGAACATTTTGGACACACTTTATCAGTTTGGATATCAAGATTTTCTTTAACCACATCTTGGTATTTTTCTTTAAGATTTTTAGCAAAGGGTGTATAAAAATCAGCAATCGTTTTTTGCCAGGTATCTTTGCCTTCGGCAATTTCATCCAATTCTTTTTCCATAGTTGCTGTAAAATCAATATCAATAATTTCAGGAAAATTTTCTTTGAGCATATTGGTGACAATAACGCCCATTTCAGTTGGATAAAATCTTTTTTGTTCGTTTTTGGCAATATAGTTTCTAGCCTGCACGGTGGAAAGAGTAGGGGCGTAGGTTGAGGGTCTGCCAATGCCGTGCTTTTCTAGCGCCTTAATTAAACTAGCTTCATTGAAGCGAGCTGGTGGCTCGGTAAAGTGTTGAGATGGAGTAAGACTCTCAAGATTAAGAATTTCTTTTTCTTGCAATGTTGGCAAATCGGTTTCAGAAAATTTCATAGGATAGACTTTTAAAAATCCATCAAATTTTAGCATTTGACCGTTAGCGCCAAAGGTATAATTTTTAGCTGAAATCTCAACAGCTGTGGCATCAAAAATTGCTGGTTTCATTTGGCTAGCAATAAAGCGTTGCCAGATTAACGTATAGAGTTTTAGCTGAGGTCCTTCGATCTCCGATTTCATTGATTCAGGAGATTTTGAAGCAGAAGTTGGTCGAATTGCTTCGTGAGCCTCTTGTGCATTTTTTCCTGCTTTAAAAACAGCTCCTTTAAAATAATGTTCACCAAAAGTTTGAGAAATATATTCTTTAGCAGCAACAAGTGATGATGCTGATAGGTTAAGCGAATCGGTTCGGTGGTAGGTGATAAAACCTTGTTCGTATAATTTTTGTGCAATCGTCATCGTCATTTTTGAACTCCAACCAAAACGATTAGCAGCAGTTTGTTGCAGGGTGCTAGTAGTAAAAGGTGCGAGCGGTTTTCGCTGAGTTTCTTTTTTCTCAATACTATCAATTTGATAGGTAGTATTTTCTAAGGTCTTTAAGATCGCTTCAGCATGAGCTTTATCTTTTATTTCCAGTTGATCAAGTGTTTTGCCATCCACCTTGGTTAGTAGGGCTGAAAATGATGCATCATTTTTTTGAAAGAGTGCTTCTAGTTGCCAATATTCGGTGGCAATAAACTTTTTAATTTCTTCTTCTTTTTCAACAACTAAACGCACGGCAACTGATTGTACGCGACCCGCAGAAAGTCCTTTGGCAACTTTTTTCCATAAAAACGGAGAGAGTTTATATCCCACAATTCTATCTAGTACTCGACGAGCTTGTTGGGCATTGACCAGCGCCATATCAATTTTCCCTGGGTTGGCCAATGCTTCATCAATGGCGGTTTTAGTAATTTCGTGGAAGACAATGCGCTTAGGATTTTTAAGTCCTAGCGCTTGCATTAAATGCCAAGAAATAGACTCTCCTTCGCGGTCTTGGTCGGTTGCTAAAATAACTTCATCAACTTTTTTGGCATCTTTTTTTAATTCAGCGATAACCTTTTTGGCTTTTACTGGAATAACATATTTTACTTCAAAATTTTTATCAACATCAACTCCCAGTTCGCGTTTTGGTAAATCGCGAACATGCCCAAAAGAGGATTTAATTTTGTATTTAGATCCTAAAAATTTCTGAATAGTTTTTGCCTTAGTAGGCGACTCAACAATAACCAGTTGCATAAGATTTTAATTTAATGAATATATATTGCCTCCTAAGTTGCGTACTTTA
>CAYYYT010000077.1:0-2718 GCA_964476105.1 uncultured Candidatus Saccharibacteria bacterium
GGACTCGGTTTTGCGAAACTACTTTCTGGGGATATGGATTCGCAAAACCTCGGCTAATTTCCCGCGCGCAGGAGGGGTCTGGGGAGGAATACGCGCGGGGTTTGGAAATCTTTCGCGGGGCGGGCACTCTAGAAAAATAATCAAAAAATGCTATAATTTCTCTATATGGCAGAAAAATGGGCTAATCTTATAAAACATTCAGACCATACAATAAATTATGGGAACCTTGAGATAATTGTTTTTGATGGGGTGTTTACACCTGACTCTAATTTAACATACTCAACAACACAAACTTTGGAATATATTAAAAAACTTGATGTAAAAGAAAAGAAGGTTTTAGACATTGGATGTGGTACCGGCATTATAGGTATTACTTGTCTTGCAAGTGGCGCTAAAACCGTAACCTTTTCTGACGTGAATCCAAAAGCAATTGAGAACACTCGTCTGAACTTGAAATCAAATAATCTTTCTGATAAAGCAGAGGTTGTTCAGTCGGATCTTTTTAAAAATATTCATGGTAAATTCGATTTTATTTTTGCAAATTTACCAATTTCTAACGAAGTATGGTTACCAGAAATAAGTGAGCAAACGGAAACATTGGTAGAGCGATTTTTAAAAGAACTACCACCTTTCGTAAATGAAAATGGTCGAGTAATTATCAACTGGGGGTCATTTGCTTCACTCGAAGAGTTGGAAAATAATCTAGTAAAATTTAAATATAAATATACCAAAGTCTCAGAAAAATCACTTGATCATGATTGGTATATTATTGATATTCAATTTTAAATAAATATGAATGGAGAATTTATAAAATATATTGAAGGTGTTGAGGATGTTGAATTATATTTTTCATCAATCAATACAAAACTCCGATCGGGAGAAGAGGTTCTTACTTTTGGGGCGAGAGCGGGAAACCCGAATTCCTCAGAAATAGTAAGTTTCTTTTTAAAGACGGTTGAAAATAGATCAAGGCAGGGTATAAAAACTAAAATAATCTTTAATGATGATGCACGGAATATAGGAAAAGATTTTGAGTTATTGGATTTAGTAGACGTTCGATACATGCCATTAGGAATTGCTCCTAAAATGGGCTTTGATATTTATGGTGATACAACTGGAATGATGGACTGGAGTAATCCATCAAATCCAAGGGTTATTCTTATCGAAGATAAATCAATAACAAATAGCTATCGAGAATACTTTGAAATTCTATGGTCTGCTACTATTGCTATTTCAGAACTTGAGAAGAAGGGTGATTTCTGGCTCCCAGAAATTCTCTTTGAAGATTTCGTTAATCATTCAAATGAAAAATTGAAAGTTGAACAAGAAATTTTAAATATGCTGAAGAATCAAAATCCAAATACATTCTTAAATATTGGTTCTGGTTTTGATACAATTTCAAAATCTACAGATTTTGAAAAAACTCAGATCACTCTTGTTGAGAAAAATACAAGCTATGTTCAAGCATACAAAGACAAAAATATAGAAGTCATACATGCTGATTTTGAATTTTGGAATACAGAGAAGAAATTTGATGCAATACTTGCTTCTCATGTTCTCTTTTATCTTAATGACAAAAAAGAAGCTGTTCGTAAGGTTTTGAATTTACTTGATAACAATGGAATCGCTTTATTTGTTGCCCATGAACCAGCACAGGATTATAAAAAATTAAAAGATTTTGTATTTGGTCTCAAAGGAAAGAAATATACTTACACCTACGACACACTAAAAACAATTTTAGATGACTCTGGCGCAAATTTTGAGGAAGTAAAAGTTGATTGTGAGATAAATGCAAAATCAGTAGATGAGCTATACAAGGTTTTGAGATTATGGTTTGAAATGGATCTCAAAACATACTATGAGCATGAAAAAGAAATTAAAGATTTATTGTCTGATGGCAAAGTAAAATATTCTAATTCTATCTTTGTTGTTAAAAAGTAATTTTGCCCGCCCCGCGAAAGATTTCCAAACCCCGCGCGTATTCCTCCCCAGACCCCTCCTGCGCGCGGGGAACACAGCCGAGGTTTTGCGAATCCGTGTCCCCAGAAAATTGTTTCGCAAAACCGAGTCCTTTTTCAGATTTCCGTATCAGGATTTTCAGCAAAAAAAGTTCGAATTTTGTACAATAGACACCGCATTAAGAACTAAGTATCGAAGTGACCCGAGTACTCTAAGCTTTATATCTAAGCTAAAATATTGTTATGGAAGGATTTCATCAAAACAATCGAAGAAATGAAAAGATAAATTCAGACGAAAACAAAATTGAGAAACCTCAGGTAAAAGAAGGTGTTGATTTTGTGTTTGAACAACATCCTGAACTTTCTGAAATTGGTACAAAGGAGCAATATTCTGAATATATAGATACTATTTTCCCTGAGGGTAAAATTAAAGATATTTTTTATCACAGTAGTAAAGTAAAAATTGAAGATTTTAATGACAGTTTAAATCAAAGAGGAGGTACTGGTTTTTGGTTTATGAGATTGAGACAACCAAAATTTTTATATAAAAATGAAAATTATATTGCGCCTTATGGAGATAGAGAAACACCTGTAGTTCTTAATATAAAAAATCCTATTATTCTTGAAAATAAGGAAGTTACAGGAAATTTAGACACTATTGATTTTTCTATTATGGGTTATAACTTGGATAAAATTAAAGACAAGGGTTATGATACTGTGACTAATGACACTCTATCCCAAGAAGAAATAAATGATGTAA
>CAYYYT010000078.1:0-2718 GCA_964476105.1 uncultured Candidatus Saccharibacteria bacterium
CTTCTCGCGCTACACCTTCGTTAGTGGAAGATGTAGAAGTTAATTATATGGGAGCCAAGTATTCTCTCAAGCAATTGGCGTCTATTTCTACTTCTGATGCTAATCAAATTGTTATTCAGCCCTGGGATCCTTCTTATATAGAAGCTATTCAGGTGGCGATTGCAAGTTCTGGTTTAGGAATGTCTTCTGCGGTAGATAAAACCGTGATTCGTTTAAGTTTACCCTTATTAACCGAAGAATATCGCCACAGTTTGGTAAAATTACTCAATGAAAAAGCAGAACAAACCCGCCAAACGATGCGACGCTGGCGCGAAGATGCTTGGAATAAAATTCAGACTGCTCAAAAAGATAAATTAATTTCAGAAGACGATAAATTTAGAGGAAAGGATGCCCTGCAAAAATTAATTGACGAATACGCAGAAAAAATCAAGGCGTTAATTGAAAAAAAAGAGAGAGAACTGCTTTAAAAAAAGAGCCCCACGCAACCAATGTTGGCGTGAGGCGAATGTACTAGGGAGTTTCTTTGTGAGAATTTTCTTGAGGTTTTTGAGCAAAGAAAAGGGAGAGCGAAAAAAACAAGATTGAGTTGATGATTTGCCCTGCTATGCTAATTTTATATTCAAATAAAACCGGTCCCAGGCAACTCGCTAGCATCGCCATTCCTGCTCCCAGAAATAGCGAGTGAAGGCAGATTCTCTGAATGTAAAATTTCATTCTTTCCCTTTCCTGTGTGACGAAATTTCCAATGAACTTATTTTATATTAAATAAAAAATATCAATTTGTCAATATGATACTAACTTTAATCATCGCTATTGCAAGTTTAGTTATTTTGATGATTGTCCATGAATTTGGGCATTTTATCATAGCCAAAAAATTTGGCGTTCGTGTTGATGAATTTGGTATTGGCTATCCACCAAAATTATTTGGCAAAAAATTTGGCGAAACAGAATACTCGATTAACTTAATTCCTTTTGGTGCTTTTGTGAGAATTTATGGAGAGGAAGGTGGGGTGGATGATTATCGCAGTTTTTCTAATTTGGCTATTTGGAAACGCATTTTAATTTGTCTTGGCGGAGTTTTGGCTTTTTGGATTGCCGCTGCTATCATTTTTTCTTTTGCTTTTATGATTGGCGCCGATGTGCCTATTGGTGATCAAAATGTTGCTGGTATTTCTAACACAAGAATTCAAGTAGAAGCTGTGCAAAAAAATTCTCCAGCAGATTTGGCGGGAATTCACCCAAAAGATATTGTTGTTGGCTTTGATACCATTACTGATTTTCAAAAATTCACCAAAGAAAATGCTGGGAAGGAGACAAGCGTTTTAATTCGTCGAAAAGATCAGATGTTTACGGTTCGCCTGACGCCTCGGGTAAGAATTTTAGATGGGGAAGGCCCAACCGGAGTTTCTTTGGAAAGAATGGCTCAGGTTATTAAAAAAGTTCCTTTTTACCAGGCGCCATTTTACGGCGTAACTTACACGGGGCAAGTAACCTGGGAAGCTTTGCACGGAATTGTAGCCTTTTTTGCTAGCTTATTTAGGGGTCATGGTTTGCCTCAGGGCGCACAATTGGCGGGTCCGGTAGGAATTACCATTTTTCTGTCGCGTGCGGTAGAATATGGTTTGGGATTCTTTTTATATTTTATTGGTTCGCTAACGGTTTTGCTGGCTATTTTTAATTTATTCCCAATTCCAGCATTGGATGGTGGAAAATTAATTTTCTTGATTATTGAAAAATTTTATAAAAAACCCGTGCCGGTAGTTTGGGAACAAGGATTAACCGTTTTCTTTTTCTTTTTATTAATTACCATGTCACTTTTTGTAACGGTAAAATTTGATATTCCACGAGTCATGGACTTTTGGAAATCAGGAAACTAAAACGAGAATCTAGAAAATAGAATCTAGAAAATAGAATACGAAACGTTGTGACGTTAAAATTCTACTTTCTACTTTCTACTTTCTATTTTCTAAACTTATGCTACAATCTAAACTTTTTTATAAAACAACAAAAAATAAAACCGCTGGAGTAGATTCTATTTCGCACGATCTTTTAGTACGCGCCGGCTACATTGATCAATTAATGGCAGGGGTCTATAGTTTTTTGCCTTTGGGTTTTAGAGTCTTAAATAATATTGAAACTGTTATTCGCAGTAATATGGAAGCGATTGATGGGCAGGAAATTTTAATGCCAGCCTTGCATCCGAAAGAGAATTGGCAAAAAACTGGTCGCTGGGATACTTTGGATGTGTTGTTTAAATTAAAGGGAGCAGGGGATAAGGATTACGCACTTGGTTCAACTCACGAAGAAATTGTCACACCTTTAGCCAAGAAAGTAGTATTCTCGTATCGTGATTTGCTATTGTATGTATTTCAAATTCAAAACAAATTCCGCGATGAATTGCGTGCTAAATCTGGTATTTTAAGAACTCGGGAATTTATGATGAAGGATTTATATTCTTTTCATGCCAATCAAGCAGATTTAGATGCGTATTATCTTCGAGTCACCAAGGCATACGAGAAAATTTTTAAAGAAGTGGGGATTGGAAAAATTACCTATCGCACGCTCGCCAGTGGTGGAAGTTTCTCAAAGTATTCTGATGAATTTCAAATGGTGACGCAAGCTGGTGAAGATGTTATTTATGTTTGCAAAAAATGTAGTTTAGCAGTTAATAAAGAGATTAAGGCGGAAAGTCAGGAATGTACTGATTGTTCAGGTACG
>CAYYYT010000079.1:0-2653 GCA_964476105.1 uncultured Candidatus Saccharibacteria bacterium
ATATACAAAAGTGCCTCAGAAATTCTGCCCGAAACTTCTCCTGATTTAATCAAGTTAATATGAAATTCATCAAAAATTTTTGGGTATGCAGAAAGTGCCTGCGAAAGCGAAATTCCTTCCTCTACAAGCGTAGCAACTTTTTGCAAAACTTCTTTAAAATTTCCATTGCCTGATTGTTCTGCCAAACTTTTAATACTTTGCACCACTGGCACTTGTGACTGAAGCATAATGGAAAGTTCACGGAAAAATATCACCAAATCTTTCTTGGCAATTCGGCGCGCAAAAATCAGGGCGTCAAACAAAGAATCCGCATCGTGCTCTTCCTTAATAGCTGTGATAAAAAAATTGGCTTTCTGCAACGCAATCATCGCGGCTTCCTGCGAATACGCCTCAATAATTCCCGTTTGCATTTTGCCTTCTTTGGTGCGCGCCTTGTAACTAAACTTCATGCAATATTATAAAAGATTCTTTAGGTCTTGTGGATTAATAGAATATTTAGCAGCATCTTGAGGAGAAACTTCTTTCTTTTTTACCAATTCAGAAAGCGATCGATTAAATGAACTCATACCTTCTTTGACCGAAGTTTCCAAAACCGAAGGAATTTCGTGAGTTTTATTTTCTCGGATTAAGTTTGAAATGGCTGGATTGCAAATCATCACTTCACAGACTGGCACGAATCCTCCTCCAAAACGCGGAACCAATCGCTGAGAAACCACCGCCACCAAAGATCCTGCCAACTGAAAACGAATTTGATTTTGTTGGTCAGCTGGGAACACATCGATCATACGATGAATTGACTGAGAAGCTGAATTCGTGTGCAAAGTCGCAAATACTAAGTGGCCAGTTTCAGCCGCCGTAATCGCCGTAGAAATAGTTTCCAAATCGCGCATTTCTCCCACCATGATAACATCAGGGTTTTGCCGAAAAATAGCTTTTAGCGCCGTAGGGAAACTCTCGGTATCAATAGAAACTTCGCGCTGATCAACGATAGATCTATCAGAAGTATAAAGATATTCAATTGGATCTTCAATAGTAATAATGTGGGCGGACCTGGTATGATTAATTTCATCAATCATCGCAGCTAGCGTGGTTGATTTTCCCTGACCCGAAGCTCCCGTTACCAAAATAAGTCCCTGGGATTTTCCGGTAAATTCGTGAAGTGTGGCTGGTAATTTTAATTCTTCAATGGTTTTAATTTTTGTTGGAATCGTTCTGAGCGCCAAGCTTAAATAACCTTGCTGAAAAAAAATGTTCACTCGAAAACGCGCTTTATCTTCAAAATCATAAGAAAAGTCAATTTCCTTTTGCGCCAATAATGTTTTTTGTTGGTCTTCCGTCATCAACTGAAATGCTAAACCCTTCGCGTCTTCAGCAGTGATATTTCTTTCTTTTTCTATTGAAGTTAATTGACCAGTAATTCGCAAGGCTGGTGGATGATTAACTGAAATCAATAAGTCTGAGGCATACTTATCAATGGCTTCATCAAGATATTTTTTTAAACGTGGGCCGTAATCCATAAATGTAAATGATTAAATTATTTTAAAATTTCTTTAATTGCCTTACTAATTTCTTCGGGCGTGATGCTAACCTTTAAAAAGTATTTTACAATGCCAAAACTTTCAATATCAACCTGATATTTATCGCTCAAAGCTTTTTCATCATAGTTAGAAAGCACCACAATTTTTACCCGAGTCAACATTCCCGTACTCTTTAAGTTTTCCAGAATTTCAATACCATTTACTTTTGGCAAATCAATATCTAGCACCAATAAATCAAAATATTCACTTTTTAATTTATCAAGCGCCATCTGACCATCATTAGCCAAATCAACGGTAAAGCCCTCACTGCGAAACTGGTGCGAATAAATATCCAAAATAAACGGGTCATCTTCAGCGATTAAAATTTTTTTCGTCGTCATAGCGTTGTGTTAAATTATTTTACCATTATTTTTATTTTTCTTGGGTAACTCGGGTAATTTCATCAATCGTAGTTTCTCCTGCTAGTACTTTCAAAATTCCCTCCTGAGCCATGGTGAGCATTCCTTGTTTTTGGGCCGTTTTTAAAATTAAACTTTCTACCGGATTTTTCAAAATGATGTCCGCTAATTCATCGTTCATTGAAAAGACTTCAAAAAGTCCGGTTCTTCCTCGGTAACCCTTAAAGTTACAAAGCTCGCAACCGTTGGCTTCATAAATATACAAAGGATCCGTTATTTGGACTTCTTGTTTAACTTCCAATGGCATTTCTTTAACATTTTCCATAATATAACTTTCTATTCTGGCATTTGGGCGAACTTTCTTCTTGCATTTTTCACACAAAACACGAATCAATCGCTGAGAAACTACTAACTTTAAGGTTGAGGGAATTAAAAATGGTCGAATGCCCATATCAATTAATCGCGGAACTACTCCAATGGCAGAATTAGTGTGAATGGTTGAAAGCACCACATGACCGGTCAGCGCCGCATGAATAACCAAGTTAGCCGTTTCACCGTCACGAATTTCTCCCACCATAATAATGTTTGGGTCTTGTCTTAAAATCTGACGCAATCCTTCTGAAAAGCTGTATCCAATTTCTGGCTTTACCTGAGATTGATTAACTCCATCAATCGAATATTCTATCGGATCTTCAACCGTCACAATGTTTACGGATT
>CAYYYT010000080.1:0-2581 GCA_964476105.1 uncultured Candidatus Saccharibacteria bacterium
AAAAATGAATCAGGATTTTCTATTACCCGATGCGACGATTTTTTTAAATGTTTCACCTGAGGAGTGTATGAAAAGAATTGAAGCCCGCGGAGAGCAGAAAGAATTATTTGAAAAATTAGATCAATTAAAAAAAGTTGATAGCTATTATCAAAGAATGCCAGGAATGTTTGAAAATTTTTATGTTGTTGAGGGGCATAGCGAAATGTTGGTGGTTTTTGAAAAAATTAAAAAAATAATTGAGAATTTTTTATAATCCATGAAACAATATCTTGATGCTCTAAAAAAGATTATGGAAGAGGGGCAAGACCGACCCGATAGAACCGGTGTTGGATCACGCGCCATTTTTGGTGTTCCATTGCGATTTAAAATGACCGATGGATTTCCCGCCGTTACCACTAAAAAGCTGGCCTTTGAAACTATGAAGGCAGAGCTTTTATGGTTTTTATCAGGATCTTCTGATAATAAAAAACTCAATGAAATGGGTTGTCATATTTGGGATGGTAATGCCAACGCTGATTATTGGAAACCTAAGGCAAAATTTGAAGGTGATTTGGGAAGGGTTTATGGAGTGCAGTGGCGTAGCTGGAAGTCACCCTATACCGATGTGCCAATTGATCAAATTAAAAATGTAATTGAGAAATTAAAAACTAATCCTAACGATCGACGCATGATTGTGTCGGCCTGGAATCCGGCTGAATTAGACATGATGGCATTGCCACCCTGTCATTTATTGTTTCAATTTTTTTGTATTGGAAATAAATTATCACTAATGATGTATCAGCGAAGTTGCGATATGTTTTTGGGGGTGCCGTTCAATATCGCTTCATATTCTTTGCTTTTGCATATGGTAGCGCAGGTGACGGGCCTTGAAGCCGATGAATGTATTTTAATTTTGGCCGACGCGCATATTTATTTAAATCATTTTGATCAAGTAAAAGAACAATTGACGCGCACCCCAGGACCATTGCCAAAATTATGGATCAATCCTGAAATAAAAAACATTGATGATTTTAAAATGGAAGATATTAAATTAATCGACTATAAATATCAGCCATCCATTAAAGCGCCAATGGCAGTTTAATTATGATTTCCATAATATCGGCATTAGCTAATAATAGAACCATTGGAAAAAAGAATGACTTGCCTTGGCATTTGCCAGCAGATTTGAAGCATTTTAAAGAAACGACAACCGGTAAAACGATTGTGATGGGCTTAAATACTTTTAAGTCTATTGGATCAAAACCATTGCCGAATCGAAAAAATATCGTTTTATCCGGCGATATGACAGTGCAAGTTCCTGAAGGCGTAATTTTAGTAAATTCTTTAGAAAGAGTTTTGGAGATGACAAAAGATGAAAAAGAGGTTATGATTTGTGGAGGGGCGATGGTCTATCAACAATTTTTGCCATTGGCTGACAGGATGTATTTAACCTATATTGATCATGATTTCGACGGTGATATTTTCTTCCCAGAGTTTAATATGAATGATTGGCAAGAGGTAAGTCGAGAAAATCACCAACCTGATGAAAAAAATCTTTACCCTTATTCATTTGTTATTTTAGAAAGAAAAAAATAAAACTTATGTATAAACCTACGATTGGACTTGAAATTCACTGCGAACTTAACACCAAATCTAAGATGTTTTGTTCGTGTAAAAATGATCCCGATGAAAAGCGGCCAAATGTTAACATTTGCGAAGTTTGCACGGCTCAACCCGGTACACTTCCCGTGGCTAATGAATTAGCGGTCAAAAAGGTTATCAAGGCTGGCCTGGCTTTGCATTGCCAAATTGCCAAAGAATCAAAATTTGATCGTAAAAATTATTTTTACCCTGATATTCCCAAGGGATACCAAATTTCTCAGTATGATCAACCCTTGTGCGCCAATGGATTTTTGGAAATTGATGCCCAATCCGCCTCCGATAAAGCTTCGGCGAGACGAAGAATTGGAATTACAAGAATTCATTTAGAAGAAGATACAGGAAGTTCTATTCATCCAGATGGTGCCGATTATTCGCTGGTAAATTATAATCGAGCCGGCGCTCCCTTAATGGAATTAGTTACTGAGCCAGATATTACTTCGGGAATTGAAGCGAAAAAATTTGCTGAAGAGTTGCAATTGATTTTTAAATATTTGGGCGTTTCTGACGCTGACATGGAAAAGGGATTGATGCGCGTAGAAGTAAACATTAGTGTTTCAAAAACAGAAAAATTTGGCACGAAAGTAGAAATTAAAAATTTGAATTCTTTTAAAGTGGTGCAAAAAGCCATTGATTTTGAAATTGCGCGCCAAATTGAATTACTAGAAAATGGTGAAGCTGTGGTGCAGGAAACTCGTGGTTGGAATGATAAAAAAGAAATTACTTTTTCACAGCGAGAAAAAGAATCAGCCCACGATTACCGATATTTCCCAGAACCTGATTTACCACCACTTTCCTTTACGCAAGACTATATTGAGGCTATCGGCGCAGAAATTCCAGAATTACCAGCACAAAAGCGCGTGCGGTTTGCTCAAGAATTTGGCTTGGGGGAAGATCAAATAGAAATTTTTGTAGCCAATAAAGATTTATCAGAATATTTTGA
>CAYYYT010000081.1:0-2470 GCA_964476105.1 uncultured Candidatus Saccharibacteria bacterium
AGAATCCTCTGTAAAAAAACTCAAAAATGTATACATCACAGTGCTTGATGAATCAAACCGAGATGTAACTGGGCCAGACAAAATCGTTGTAATAAAAGGATACGGTGATGAATCTGTCGGTACTTTCCCGAGATAGGCACTGATGTAAAACTATTAACCTCTCAGATATTTGATGAGGGGTTTTTATTTGACTTTCTAACAAAACAAAGTATAGTTAGAAAAATTTAACACATGCCCGATCAAAAAGGGTGGCTTGGGTATTACGAGAATCGTGGTACTAAACCTCGCATGGAGGTTATTGAGTCTATAAAGTATGTGCGGGAACCGTGCGATGCGCTTGATCTTGGGTCCGGTGCATTTGTTGAAAGTAAGTATTTGCTTGGAAATGGTTTTAGTGTACTAGCTGTCGACCCCGAAGAAGGGTTGAAACCTATTGCGCGAGACCTCGTCTCAGAGAGGTTCAACTTCGAATGCAGTAAAATAGAGGACTTCAATTTCCCATTGAATGTATTCGGCTTTGTCTGTGCAAACTACTCTCTTCCATTTATTCCAAAAAGCAAGATCCAACGAGTGTTTAGGTCAATTCGCAACTCTATGCAAAACGGCGGGATACTCTGCCTTCAATTATTTGGCATTAACGATGGGCTAAATAAAAGGTGGAGATCAACCGCTTTTTATTCCGAAGACGAGGTAATCCACCTCATTGAAAAATTTGAGATACTAAGCATAGATTCACTCGAGGGTTTTCAAAAACTTGCTGACGGTAGAACAAACTACTCGCATATTTTTAAACTCATTCTTAAAAAATGACTGATGTCCGGCAAGTCCGGACATTTTTTATTGTCAAACTATATTGAGAGAGTTATGATACTAACAAATCTTATCTATATGGAAAAGGAAAAAACAACCTTGAAGGACATCTTGGATATGTGCAACAAGGGGAAAGTTACCAACCGTATGCGCCAACGAGCCAAGGCCTACCAAAAAAAGCTCAACAAGACAGAAAAGAAAAAACTTCCATAACCCTAACCCAGCCCGTATTGCGGGCTGTTGATTTTTGTATAAAAACATGTTATAATGCAAAAAATAATTAAGTCACTTTAAAACCCCATACAGATGAACAATAAAAACTATTCACTTGATGAATTTGGTGTCACCAAACATGATTTTTTCTTAGAAAATGGACTAAGGGTAATCTTTATTGAAAAACCTTTTGCCCCAATCTATGGGAAAATAATCATGGGCGCTGGATCAGTATTTAACCCATCAGATAATGGCTTGGCACACATGACTGAGCACTTACTAATGAATGGTTCAAAAGATAAAACCAGAGAAGAATTCTATGGAATCCTTGAATCAATCGGCGGTTTCAGGAACGCATTCACTGCAAAAGAGTGGATGTCCGTAAATGCTGAGGTTGCAGAAGTGGAGCACCTACAAAATATGAGAGACTTCTTTGCTGAAGCACTCCAGAGTATCTATGTAACAGAAGAAGTGCTTTCAAAAGAAAAAGAGGTTATTTTTTCAGAACTACAAAAAGAGCGTTCAAAACCACACTACGATTCAGGTGGGCAGATAAGAAAATTGTTTGCCCAGGAAACGCCGTGGAGCTACTCCAATCTCGGTACTGCCGATGGTATTGCTGCTATTACCTTAGATGACGTGCAAAACTTTTTTTCAACATACTGTGTTGTTGAAAATAGTGCACTGGTCATTGCTGGTGGCTGTAGTGTTTCTGATATTCAAAAAGCTTTTTCGGATATCACATTTCAACATGGCAACAAAGCAGAGTTGCCGTGTAGTCCAAAACAGATTCCTCCAAGCCAGCGTATG
This sequence comes from uncultured Candidatus Saccharibacteria bacterium, assembly GCA_964476105.1. Classification (GTDB taxonomy): domain Bacteria; phylum Patescibacteriota; class Minisyncoccia; order Minisyncoccales; family Staskawiczbacteraceae; genus VGLO01. The sequence continues at coordinate 1,834 of CAYYYT010000081.1, forward strand.
TTTTACGAATCTAACCAACCGCAGAGTGATGTGATCATTAGTTTTAATGGCCCTACTCCAGGTTCTCGTGAAAGCCACATTCTTGCGTTTGTTATGTCGCTTGTACATGATGGTATGACGTCCAGATTTTATAAAAAAATCAGGACGGAAAAAGCTCTTGCGTATAGCATTAGTAATACTGCGTTTAACTTTAATGAGGTGCGGTATGTTGGTACTGAAATTGGTGTACCTACGCACAAGACTGATCTTGCGATAGAAGCACTTCTTGAAGTTTACGAGGATTTACTGAAGGCGGATATCACTAAAAAAGAGATAGCTGACAAGGTTACTACCTGGTGGTATTCCGCAAAAAGGAATAACGAGCGTGCACTCGACTGGGTTGAGAAGTTTGATGACTGTTTATTTCCTGAAGATAATCCTGTAGTCGGAGATTACCCTGATATATACAATTTCAGGAAAACGATTACACCAGAAGACATTCGAGGGGTGCTTTGTAAATATATAAAAATTGGTGAACATCATTTGTGTATATTTGGAAAAGAGAGCAGTAAAAAATTCTTTTAGTTATTTTAAGCCCGACAACCCCGGGCTTTTTTTATTGCCCATTTTATGGCACAATGCAGGAACTATGGAGCGA
>CAYYYT010000082.1:0-2464 GCA_964476105.1 uncultured Candidatus Saccharibacteria bacterium
GTTAAAGTTTCCTGGTATGCTGGCACCGTTGGTTTTATTTTATATTTTTCACACCGCGCCCATGTTGAATATAAGCGCGCTAAATTGGTAAAAGAATTTGGTTTGGTGGATGTGGTTGAAAAAAGCGATATCGCTCCCGAACAAAAATCAGCTATTTCTTATTTAGTAAAAACGAGCTTAACATCAAAGGCACGATATAATTCAGCGTTTATTGTCGCAATTTCAGCACTGGCATTGGTATTTAGTATTTTGGTAGATACAAAAATTTTGTAATTAAACTGGTGCGCCGCACGCGGCGCCATATCTTATCTTATGAAACAGAAAAAAATTGCTATTTTTGATATTGATGGGACAATTTTTCGTTCTAGTCTTTTGGTAGAAATTGTGCAGGCTTTAATCTATGAAAAAGTATTTCCTAAAAAAACTGGCGCCAGGTATGCTAAGGCTTACCAAGATTGGGTTGATAGAAAAGGTTCCTATGAAGATTATATTCACGCGGTAGTTCGCGCTTTTGAAAAAAATATCAAAGGTGTTAGTCAAAAAGAATTCAAAAGAGTGGCGCGTCAAATGATTGATTTGCATAAAAATAAAGTATATCGCTACACACGCGACTTGGTGGCTGATTTAAAAAAGAAAGATTATTTTTTGCTAGCTATTTCTCATTCACCTAAAGAATTAGTGGATGCATTTTGTAAGAACTGGGGCTTTGATAAAGTGTATGGCAGAATCTACGAAGTAAATCCACAAGGAAATTTTACCGGTAAAGTTTTACATACAGAATTAATTAACGACAAGGCAAAAATTTTAGAGCGCGCGGTGGAAAGTATTGGAGGGAGTTTGAAGGGGTCGGTTGGAGTGGGCGATTCTGAGGGCGATATTTCTATGCTCAGCCAAGTCCAAAAACCTATTTGCTTTAACCCAAATGCAAAACTCTACGCCCACGCCAAAAAGAAAAAATGGAAAGTCGTGGTAGAAAGGAAGGATGTAATTTATAATTTGTAGAAATATGAAAATTAGCTAATTATGAAAAAGATATCTTTAAAATTAAATCAAGATTATAAATCTTTCTCTAATGGATTTGAGGTTAATATGGAGGGCGATTTGGTCATTCTTTCGGGATTGAATGGTAGTGGAAAAACGCAAATAATAGATATTCTTCGAGGACGTAAACCTGAAAATCAGAATAAAAAAATAGATAGAACTGTGTTTTCTGAAAATGAGTCATTGAGTACGGAGGATATAGTGCATAAATCATTTAGAGATTATTCAAGTATTGATAATGTAGCTGAATCCAGTGTCACTGGTTCCCTTGGTGCTAAAAATAATTTGTGGAATTGGTATAGAAATAACGAACTAGATTACGAGAGTGACTCATTGAATGGCCATAGGCAGGTAGCTAAAGAGGTTAAAAAGTTACTCATAGCAAAATATGGACAAGCTAAATTCGATAACAAAAATATTTCGCAGTCAGAACTAATTAGCGCCCTACCCGAAAATTTTATTTTATATGCAGATGATATTTTTACTAATAAAATAGCAGATATTTTTTTTAATTATGCAACATTAGTCAATGAAGAGTATATGGAAGCTGGCAGAAAATCTAGGCCTCCGGATTTTCAGCGCTTACCAGAGGCTCCATGGCGTCGTCTCAATAGGCTTTTTGAAGAATGCAATTTTTCTTATAGGTTTAAAGATGGTTATGAAAGAATTAAAGAAAATCTCAATGAACAGCCTGCTATCTATGAAATAAGTGAAGCTGGAGTAATAGATGAGTCTCGGAAAAGAGACCTACAAGATTTGTCTGATGGTGAAAAAGCAATTATATCTCTAACATTTGCGGTTATAGCGGTTGATCAGACCCACCCAAAAGTACTTTTGCTTGATGAATATGATGCCACTCTTAATCCCTCTCTTATAGAGGCACTTTTTATTATTTTAAAGAATTTTTTTATTGATAAGGGGATTCAAGTAATAATTGTTACTCATTCTTCTGCAACAATCGCTCTTGCTCCTGATTATGCGAGGTTTTATGAAGTATTTAAGTTAAAAGCTAATAGGCCAAGAATTTTGGAGGTTAATAGGGATAATTATGAGGAACTTCAAAAGGTTTATAAAAAATATTATAGACAAATGCAAGATGAAGAATCTCGCATAATGGAGATCGAAAGTCAAATTAATGCATTAGAAATGCAAAATGCATTACTTCGAACGTCTATAAGTACCTTAACAAAACCATTGGTTATAACAGAGGGGAAGACTGATTCAGTTCATTTGCAAAAGGCATTGCAAAAATTAAATATTACTAATATTGATGTAGAAATTTTTAATCAAGATGATTTTCCAGAGGGACTGGGTTCTTCTCGATTAATGAAAAAATTGGAGGAATTAGCCTCTATACAACTTGCCCAAAAAATAATTGGTATATTTGATAGATATGAAATTGAATATAAAGAAAAAATTAGTG
>CAYYYT010000083.1:0-2420 GCA_964476105.1 uncultured Candidatus Saccharibacteria bacterium
TAATTAATATATGGGGTTAAAAACAGCACATTGAAAGGACTAAAAATGAACGCGCGAGAATGGGTGTATACAAACAAAGGGAAAAAGATACAGTTAATTACTTATCTTATGCCTGAGCATGAAATTAATGGAGAGGAAATTAAGGGTATATTAGAAAGTTTTAACTTCCATGATTGGGGGTTTGAAGCATGCATTGAATTAATCCCCAAATCCAACAATGCTCATGTCATACCTAATTATCCTGGAATATATCCAGAAAATCTAGGGTTCGTGGTTGACAATATTGCGTTCTTTAACTATAGACAGACAAACGGAACTCAAGTGCGTCTTGAATGCGCCTTGCTGGACTAAAACCCAGCGACAAAAAACCGATCAAATCGGCGCTACCGCTTGCGACAAAGCGGTTTTTTATTACAAAAAAAGCGTCCCGATTTTTATCGGGACGCTTTTATCTTAATCACTTAATAACTCAATAACTTAATCACTTCTTAAAAAGTATCATACTCTCTCATCTCCAATTGAGCGTTGATTTGACGCATGGTGTCTAATACTACGCTCACCACAATCAATAATGAAGTTCCTCCAATTAAGAAGGTAAATCCGGTAACGCCGGTCATTCCACTGACAATCGTAGGTAAAACAGCAATCAATCCCAAAGAAATCGCACCGGTAAACAATACTCTATTTAAAATATGCTTTAGGTAAGCAATAGTTGATTCACCAGGACGAACTCCAGGAATAAATCCTCCCATTTTTTGTAAATTATCAGCAATCGCTTTTGGATCAAAAGTGACGGCGGTATAAAAATAGGTAAATAAAACTACCAATAAGAAATAAGAAATTCCGTGCACCCAAGCATCGTTAAAGAATTTTCCTACGCTAGTGGCAACGGTTCCAACTACTCCAGGAACTGATCCTAGAAAACTTGAAATCATCGTTGGAAATAGCAACATAGAAAGCGCAAAGATAATCGGAATCACGCCAGCTGGGTTTACATTTAAAGGCAAATAAGTTGATCCCCCACCATACATTTTTGAACCGCGAACTTGCTTAGCATACGAAACCGGAATATTTCTGCGTGCTTCGGTAATTAAAACAACTCCGGCGATAATGACAACAGATAACACAAAGAATAAAAGGTAAGAAGGAATTTTTGATGGATCCCAACTTACAAAGGTTTGAAAAATATTCGTTGGCAAATTTGCCACAATACCAGCAAAAATCAAAAGAGAAATACCATTACCCATTCCCTGTTCAGTAATTAATTCTCCAATCCACATTAAGAGCATTGAACCCGCTACAATGGTAATAATAGAAGAAACCATCATCAAGGGAGTTAAACCAAAAATAACTCCTTGTCGGCTAAATAAGGTTAACATTCCATAACCTTCAAATGCGGCCAATGGAATGGCGAGCAATCTTCCGTATTGATTAAATTTCTGTCTTCCTGCTTCCCCTTCTTCTTTATACATTTTTTCCAGAGCTGGAAAAATCATCGTTAAGAGTTGCAAAATAATGGTCGCTGTAATATAGGGTCCCAATCCCAAAAGAACCACTGAAAAATTACTCAAGGCTCCTCCTGAGAAAATATTCAAAAGACCAAATACTTGATTTTCTAAGAAAAATCTTCGCAAATTATCGCTTCCAATTCCCGGAACCGGAATATTAGCTGCAACACGGAAAACAACAAATAAAAATAGAATAAATAAAAACTTATTTCTGATTTCCTTATTTTTTAAAATCACTGAAAATTTTTGATACCACACGTGAGTATGTAGTATAAAGTACTGCGTAATAAGTATAAAAATATCGCTTGATACCTAATACTTACTACCTAATACTAAATACCTTTTACGCTACCTCCTGCTTTTTCAATAGCCGCCTTAGCGCTCTTTGAAATTTTACAACCAGTCACAATAACTTTTTTTGTAAAAGCACCCATACCTAAAATTTTAACTTGAGGCAATTTTCCCTTTACCATTTTTACCACATTTTTCTTTACAAGATTTTCAGGATTTACCACATCGCCATCTTTAACCTGCTTTTCAAGTGTATTCAGGTTTACTACTTGAAATTCGTTTTCCAAAACAAAGGCTCGGTATCCTTTTAATTTTGGATATCGTTTAATGAGTTCTCGGATAATTGGCACTACTTTTCTACCAGAACGAGCGGTTTGACCCTTGCCTCCTCGGCCAGAGTAAGTTCCCTTTTTACCGCCACGACCAACAATTTTCTTATCCTGAGACTTGTGTTTTGGTTGTAATTCGTGTGTTTGCATACTAGTTTTTTGCTTTTAATTTCTTTAATGCTTGAATAGTTGCACGAGCATTATTTAATTTGTTCTTTGAACCTGAAAGAATTTTTGAAGAAACGTTTTTAATACCAGCTAATTCGCAAATGGCACGCACTGCTCCACCAGC
>CAYYYT010000084.1:0-2404 GCA_964476105.1 uncultured Candidatus Saccharibacteria bacterium
TCATGTTTGGGTGGATATGAAAAAGGCGATTGCGGTTTCTTCAAACGTATATTTTTATACCGTGGGCGGGGGATATGAGAATCAACAGGGATTAGGGCCAACTCGCATAAAAAAATATCTTGATTTATTTGGTTGGGAACAAAAAACCGGCATTGATTTGCCTCAAGAATTTAAGGGTTTTGTACCGAGTCCTGATTGGAAAAAGAAAGTTAAAAAAGAGAATTGGTGGGATGGAGATACCTATAACCTTTCTATTGGTCAGTCGGATTTGCAGGTCACCCCATTACAGGTAGCGGTGGCGTATTCGTATATTGCCAACGGTGGTACTATGTATAAGCCCCAGGTAGTGCAAAAAATTATCAACGGCTCTGGAAAAGATGCGCCCGTTGTAAAGGAATTTCAACCCGAAATTATAAGTCAAAATTTTATTGATCCTAAGAGTGTTTCCATAGTTAGGGAAGGAATGCTTGATGGCGTGCAAAAGGATTATGGTTCTTCGTATATGTTGCATGACTTGCCGGTCACAGTAGCTGGGAAGACAGGAACCGCGGAAACGAATAAAGCTGGTTTTTATAATACTTGGTCGGTTTCTTTTGCGCCCTATAATAATCCGGAAATTGTATTTGTGACAACCATTGAGGGAGTGCAGGGTTTGCGCGCGGCAACTTTGCCAGTAGCCCATGATGTTTTGCAGTATTTTTTCCAGGGAAGATCTAAAAAGTAATAAAAGGGCCCGCGATAATCGCGGGCCTAGGCATTAGGTGCCAGAGAGCTGTCTTTTTGCTTTTTTGCGCCGGAAGTGTTTTCGTTTGAGTCGATAGGCAACAAACCACACGACTCCCAGTGCAAAAGCAAGGGCCAAAATAATTTCCATAGCGCAGGACTCCTGCTAAAGATGAGAATGTACCAGATTCATTTTACTCATAATAGGTAATATTTCAAGGCTGTAAAATGGTAAATAAAAAACCCGGCGAATCGCGATTCGCCGGGCTTGAGAGGTTACACCCCCAAATAATTCCCTAATACGGGATGTATGCGGGCGCGTCTTTCTTGGCATCCCCGATGCACACAAGGATCTTCTTCTTGAATTGTTGACCCAAAAGACCCCTCGTGAGATTTTTTTCCTCGTTGGCTTAGCCAAACGAGCTTCCCACAACATCGGCATTGTCGTGGAAAGCTAATTGACGCTAGTCCAATTGTTAAAAGGGCAATGAGGCCCAGTACTAAGACACCAAGAATTTCGAGCGCCAACACCATAACCCCTCCCTTTCTTTAAAATATAAGGAACAAACCTGGCAAATTTACCTTAAATTCACCGTTACTTATAGGTTATTCCTCCTGCATAAGCTTGTCAAGCATTGCAATATATTTTATAAAATAAAAACCCCGACGAATAAATCTTCGTCGGGTTTAGTCTACTCTTTGAAGGAAATAGCAATGCCGTGATCTCGCGCGCCACGAGCTATGACTTCCATTGCTTTTTGTAAATCGCTTCCGTAGATACGAATTTCCTGATGCGAAGTATTATCTCGCACCGAAAGAAGCAAAGAGGATTCTTCTTTGGCGATTTTTAGTCGTCGATGACCACTTATTGGTGGTAGTCCTGCCTTAATGAACCCAGGAGAAATTTTTGTTACTTCTGGGCAATTATCAGCGATATCTACGACAATACATGCCACTGGGACAAGAGTCGTATGATTACCATTAAACTTTCCGCCAGAGCGATGATATTTTGTGGACACGGTTTTATTCCTTAATTGTTACCATTTAAATGTTCTTGATATTTCAATAATAAACCCATTTTATAAAATTGTCAATATCTTTATTGATTCGTAAATTTTGATATAATTACAAAATACTAAATACATAATACTTAATACGAGATACTAGTTATGGCTACAATTGATGAATTAAAAAAGGTAAGAAAGCAAAAGCTGGCATCGCTAAAAAATGCCGGTGTTTTGCCGTATCCAGCTAAAACCAAAAGAACTCACAGTATTAAAGAGGCTCTGGATTTATTTTCTAAAATTTTTAAATCTAAAAAGGGGATTGTTTTGGCCGGAAGAATTTTGGCTAAACGCGGTCATGGCGGAGCGACTTTTTTGGATATTTTTGATGGCACGGGAAAAATCCAGGGATTAATCAAACAAGATAAAGTAGGTCAGAATGGTTATAAATTTCTCATTGACCACTTTGATATCGGTGACTTTATTGAAATTAAAGGGTCTTTAGTAAAAACCAAGCGTGGTGAAAAAACCATTGAGGCGGATGATTACACTATCTTAGCCAAGTCATTGGTTCCATTGCCAGAAAAGTGGCATGGTTTGCAAGATATTGAAGAAAAATTACGCAAACGCTATTTAGATATTTTGTTTAATGATGATGTTCGTCTTATGATAGAGCG
>CAYYYT010000085.1:0-2400 GCA_964476105.1 uncultured Candidatus Saccharibacteria bacterium
TATGCTCGCTCCTAGAGTTATTAAAATAATTTCTACATTATTATACAATGAATTAAGAAAGGCATGCAACTCTTGTTTTTGCGAGGGAAAACCCAAAAATATGAAAAAACTGTGGATAACTTTTTTGGTATTTTAAGCAAAAAAAATCGGCCGCTTGGCCGATTTTTTATACTTTATACCTAATACAAAATACTTAATACTTTTTATTTTGGTTGTTCAGTTTTTTTGGTGTGTCCGGAATCTACTTCGTATTTGGTATTTTGCTGTTCAAAGAAGTTTACCAGTTCCAAAACGTCAGTAGCTGTGGACATCCATTTAGCGGGATTAGTTACGCCATATTGTTTTGGCAAACCAAGTTCGGCTAATCGTCGGTCGGCTACATATTGTACATATTGATTAACATAGTCGGCGTTTAAGCCTAAAATTCCATTAGGGAATAAATCTTTATTGTAATTAGTTTCAATGCTGACGCCTTCCACAATGATTTGGCGAATTTCGTTGGCAAAGTCTTCGGTTAAAAGTTCAATATTTTCTTCTAAAATAGTTTGGATTAATTGGATACCAAACTTTAAGTGCAATGATTCATCGCGCAACACCCAATCAATCATAGAACCAAAGTTACGCAATTGATTGCGTTGGCGGAAAGAAAGCGCCACCATAAATCCTGAATAAAACCAAATGCCTTCCATAACAATGTTGGTGGCTACTAAGTTACGAATAAAATCCTTTTTACCTTCAGGAGTTTCAATATCAAGCTTTTCTTCGGTCATTCGCTTTAGGTATTTCATCACAAAAGCTTCTTTGGCTTGCATGCTAGGGGTTTCTAGGTGGACACGAAAGATTTTTTCGCGGTCAAACGGGAAGGTTTCCAAAACATATTCAAAAGCTACGCAGTGGTTAGCTTCTTCCCACATTTGTTTGGCTAAATATAAATGCGCTTCTGGAGATTTGAGATAGGGATAAATTCCTAAAGCAATAGAACGATTAACGATTAATTCAGCTGGGTTGAAAAACGCCATAGTAAACTTAACGGCGTGGCGTTCGTCGTCAGTCATTTTGTTCCAGTCTTCTAAATCTTCTTTCAAAGCGATTTCGTGAGGGAACCAAGTGTTTCTCACCGCTTGATTATAGAGATCATACGCCCATTGGTAACGTATAGGGTGAAGATTCACATCTTCAGGAGAAGCTTTTCCTAGAATCATAGTAATAATAAATTAGTTAATTTTAAGTGTTTTTATTGTAATATATTTAAATAACTCGTCAATGATTGACAATTGGGTTAGGTAACTTTATAATAGCCTCAGCTTAAGGTTGGTATTTTTCAAAAAGGAGTTACTGCTGTGGATATTTTTGAGCAAAGATGGAATCTCTCAAAAAAGAGGGAAAGTCTTTGGACTTCAATGTTCTTTCTCTCGCTTGGCGCCGTATATGTGGTTTGGGCAGTTAGAAATTTATGTCATTCTGGCGTTGTTTGGTCGCCAGCAATGGGTGCACTGATTCTGGTTGGTACTGGAGTTTATTCTATGATTGTGCATATTCAAGATCAGCGCCGAAAGAAAAAATCACCATCTCATATTCTTCGCGCGTAGCGAGAAATCAAAAACCAAAAGGCCGCGAAGCGTCGCGGCCTTTTTTATTTTAGCGCGTAAAGGTTGACAATTTAAAAATAGTTATTAAGATTATTTTATCTTGGCTAGACATAATCTTCTTGAGAAAGGCAATTTATGGACACCCAGATTTTTGCGCTTGCTTTGAGCGTGGCTTGGATGCTGTTTCTTTTTTTCTTTTTCAGATACTGCCATAACAACAAAATGATTGAGATTCATTTTGAGCATGATCTTGAATCTCAGCGAATTAAGCAAGAACACCAATTTAGGATGAGAGAAATCGAGGAAGAAAATGGTGATTCGGAGAGTTGGAAACGAAGACGCGATGACGATTAATCCTTTTTTAGAGGAGATGTGGGGTATCTGAACCAAATCATGGGCCGCGACGCGTCGCGGCCTTTTTTATTTACTGGCAACCGTCGCAGGTGAAATTTTCTTGAGGATCTGAAGGCATATGCACTTTATACACTTTTCCGCCAATCATTTTGGTTTGCACATTATCTTGGGCTGGCATTTCTGAAGCGACATTCATTTGTGCAGAAGCAGGCATCGCCGCGCCGTAGATTTTTTCGGAGGCGGGTTTTACTTCAGCCGGAGTTGGTGTAGAGGCAGGAAACTGTGTTTGCACTTTGGCAAAAATTTGTCCAGAAGGTTGGTCAACAGGAATAACCACAGGTTTGATAACATCTTCAACAGTTTCTTCTCGATTAGTTTCTACGGCTGGCGCTACCGGTACTGGAATTTCAATTTTTGCTTCAACTACGGGAGCAATTACTTCTGGCGTTTCAGTTTT
>CAYYYT010000086.1:0-2392 GCA_964476105.1 uncultured Candidatus Saccharibacteria bacterium
TCAAAACAAGCCACGACATAATCCGCCTCCACATCTTTAATTGCTTTAAATAAAATTAATAAAAAACCGTAAACTGCATTGGTCACCTGTCCATTTTTATTGGATAAAGGTGGCAGAGCAAAAAAAGCTCTATATAAAAGAGAGTGCCCATCAATGATAAGTAATTTTTTATTTTCTGACATTGCGTTATTCTATCACCTTTTAAAAACAAAAAAAAGCCGCGCGACCTTGTCGCGCGGCACGCGTCCACATTAGACGCCCACCTCAACCCCTTGATTTGAAGTTTTCCCTAATACCTCTTGCACGTCTTGGCGCAAAGCATCATGAAATTCATCAAGCATTCGACCTCGCGGATCGTACGCCTTCAAAATATCTTCGATATCCCCCAGAACAAATTCACCCTTCTCAACACGAGTCACCCATTCCTTACTCTTTCGAACGCGCCCCGAAACCGCTGTTTTCTTGTCATTCCGCAAAACCCGCAAATTTTCCAAAAATTTCCCTGCCCGAACATACTTAGTCGTCGACATACAGCTACTCCTTAAAGCTGACACCAACATAACAAGAACCATAAAAATTCTATCACGCTATCTTTCTATCGTCAATTCTCTTGTTTGATTTTCTTGATGTTGGCAAACAATATTAATAATAGGTTGATTCAATTTTGAAACTATTTTCTCTGGCCATTCAATGGCAATAATATTTTTTGGATCTTTTACTAATTCTGGTATTGCCAAAAATTCCAGATCTTTTTCATCTTCTAATCGGTATAAATCAAAATGATAAAGATACTTAAATTCTGCGTTTTCAATCTCAAACTTTTTCATAATCACAAAGGTGGGAGAGTTAACAACTTGAGCAATACCAAGACCCTTTGCAAATCCTTGTAAAAAGGTAGTTTTTCCAGAACCCAAATCGCCACGCATCGCCAAAACGACTGCCTGTTTTTGCAAACCTTCGCGCAGAATAGATTGAGCTAAGCTAATTCCCAGATTTTGCGTTTCTTGAAAATCTTTTGTTATAAATTTATCCACTTGATTTTTATAATTAAATAATATAGTTTGAGGCTATGACTGAAGAAATCAAAAAAATTATCACTGAAGCAAAAAATATTTGTCTTATTCCTTCTTGCGATAGCGAAAGTGAAGGCGCTGTTTCTGCTTTAGCTCTTTTTTATACTCTAAAAGAATTAGGCAAAAATGTAAACTTAATTACTGATCAATTTCCAGAAAAATTTAACTTTTTACTTCCTTCTCTTGATTTTATTTCCTCACCTAAAAACCTTGTTCTCTCAATTCCTAAATCAAAAGCTAATGTTTCTCAAGTTTATTACGAAAAAAACGAGGAACATTTAAAAATTCACCTTACGGTTGACCAAGGCACTCTTAAAAAAGAAGATGTTTCATTTTATTTCCAAGAAACTAAACCAGATTTAGTTATTACGCTTGGAATTACCAGTTTTCAAAAAGAACTATTGCACAATTTAGATTCATTCGGATTTTTACTCGATGCGCCTCTTTTAAATATTGATAATAAAGAATCTAATGAAAAGTTTGGAAAAATAAATATCGTAAAGCAAGCCTCTCTTTCGGAAATTATTTTAGACATTATCAAATCTGTAACTATTGAAAATGCGCCTCAGGAAAATCTTGTTAAAAGAAATATCGCTAATTGTCTTTTAGCAGGTATTATTATGCACTATAAAAATTTTCAGGACGCTAAAACTCCTTTTGAAGTTTTTCAACTAAGTGCAGATTTAATGAAGCAGGGAGCCGACCGACAACACATTATTGAACACCTTTACAAAAACCCTCCACAAAATACTCCGTATATTCACACTATTAAATCATAATTTATATCTATGGAAGAAGAGCGAAAAAATATTTTAGGACTCGTCACTATTCCCCAAGATATTATTGCGGATGTTTCCGGCACCGTTACTACCATTGCTGATTTTGCGAAAAAAGTAGAAAAAAATATTTCTGAAAACACTACCACGCTTCTAGATTCCATTTTACTTTCTGCTATAAAGCTTGAGGCTTCTGATATTCATATTGAGCCACAATCGGATTATATTCGCCTTCGCATTCGGCTTGATGGTGTTTTGCAAGATGTATCTCAACTACAAGAAGAAACCTATCATCAACTTCTCTCTCGATTAAAACTCTTATCAAAACTAAAACTCAACGTCACCGAAAAACCTCAAGATGGTAGATTTACCATCGCTATCAATGAAACGCTCATTGAAATTCGATCCTCAAGTCTACCAACTGAATATGGAGAATCGATTGTGATGAGAATTTTAAATCCATAAAATTTAATTGGATTAGAAAGCCTTGGTCTTCGTAGTGATTTATATAAAATCATCGACCAGGAATTAAAAAAACCTAAT
>CAYYYT010000087.1:0-2313 GCA_964476105.1 uncultured Candidatus Saccharibacteria bacterium
CACCTTTTAAGATTTGGCGAATTTTTCTACCCGCTTCACTTTCTTTTGTTGGTTCAGCCGTCAAAATAACTTCTTTATTTTTTTCTTGCAAAAACGCAATCAACAAATCAATTTGCGAACTCTTGCCAGACCCATCCAATCCTTCAATCACAATAAATTTTCCTGGATAATTATTTTTTTGCATTTTATTTACCGCCCTGTTGTTCCGAACCCCCCACGATTTTTGTTTTCCATAACATCTACTTCATTCCAAATCACCGCTTCCCTTTTTATAATAAGCCCCTGAGCAATGCGTTCGCCTTTTTCAATAACTACCGGCACATCAGAAAAATTATAATACACTGCTTTATATTCATCTTCATTGCCAGAAAAATCCGGGTCTCCAATCGCCACACCATTAGCCATCCATAAACCCTTTTTATGCGTTGAACTTCTTGCCACTAAAAGCAAAAAATAACCCTTGGGCACTTCAATTACTACATTTAATGGCACATAATTTAAAGTTTTGGGCAAAATTTCAATTTGCTGGCGCGCCGTCAAATCAAAGGCTGCCGCACCCTCAGTCTTAGCTTCGGGCAATGGTAAACTCTTATCAAATCTTTTTATCTTAACTTCCATACTACTTAAAGTTTATCCAATCGTTATTTTTGGTAAAGTTTTTATGGTACTGACTGGCCACTGGCTTGGTACTTCCGTAGTATTTACTATTTAAAGCGTCTTTGCCATAAGGCACCTCTGCCTCGCTAGATAATTTCACAAATGCGGCTTGAGCGACCGGCATTTTATAATAAAGTTTAATTGGTAAATTAGCTAAATTATGAAGCTCTAGCGTAATTTTTAGGGTGTTACCCGGGTCAACATAACCAGCGGTAGCGTGCACGATTAAACCAATTCTTCCCAGCGAAGACTTTCCGTTAAGTTGCAAAACCATATCATTAGGCACAGAAACCGTTTCATAGGTCATACCCAAGGCAAATTCACCAGGATGCAAAATAAACTGCTTATTTTCATCAATGCTTAATTCTTCCATCATGGCATCAGTTGGTTCCTTAGGATCAATACAAACATTATTAGTATTTTTAAAAACTAAAAAATCAGCACCTAGATGCAAATCCACCGAAGCTGGCTGAATGGAATTTGGAAATAATGGATCTATTTTAATATGTCCATCAGCTAAATTTTTCTTAATATCCTTATCAGATAGAATCATAAGTATGTTTTTTAAATTTAATTTTGTTTATCTATTTTACTCATTCTGAAAATAAAATGCAAACAAGATTTATAAAAAAAAGACCCGCATAAAATACGAGTCTACAAACCCCTTACACTACCTCAAGGCTTTCGCTTTCTTTAATATTTGCTTGAATATTTTTTTGAATTTCATCCCGACGAAACCAAACTTGAATTGCACGAATAACTATCAAGGTATGAACGATAACTAGTGCAAACATTCCCCACTGACGATGAGAATATGTTACTATAAACCAAAATGGCTGACTCGCTAAAGAAAAAAGATACCCCCATTTTATTTTATGAGCAATCAGTAATTGACTCATCAAACCAAAACAAAAAATAATCACCTGACAGGCAATGTCCATAACTTATTTCCCTGTGAAAGAACTAGAAACCAGATTTGAATATCTCTTTTTAGCTTTTCATATTCATTTTGTCAAAGAATGAAGAAATATTGACAAATTTTAAAGATGGTGTCTTACTATTGACATATCCTCCCCCCTATGCTACAATACAGATACTTGTTACATAAGAGGCTGGGTCGGGTTTTTTTATCAACAAGAGTATAAAATAAAAAATTTCATAAAATGACAGGTACAATCAAAAATCTTACAGATAAAGGATTTGGTTTCATTTCTCGCGAAGGCGAAGCAAAGGACCTTTTCTTTCATTCTAACGATTTGGTTGGAGTTAGATTCGATGAATTAAAAGTTGGCGATGTGCTTAACTTTGAAGTTCAAGATGGTCCAAAAGGACCAAGCGCAAAAAACGTTACACGCGCTTAATTCCATCAAACTAAAAACCGCCGAAAGGCGGTTTTTAGTTTAAAATTCCGAAAACTAAAAATGCACAAAGTGAGGTTTTTAGTTTGAAATTCCGAAAACAAAAAATTCGCCCGCGGGCGAATTTTTTGTTTTCTTAATCACTTAGTCGCTTAATGACTAAATCACTTTTTATTTAATCTCAATTCCCATATTTTTTGCTGTACCAGCAATGATTTTCATCGCTTGCTCAATGTCAGTAGTATTTAAATCTGGCATCTTGGTTTTAGCAATTTCTTCTAATTGTGCCTTGGTAACC
>CAYYYT010000088.1:0-2291 GCA_964476105.1 uncultured Candidatus Saccharibacteria bacterium
TGTTGTAATAATTCTAAAAATGGTTCTATCATTGGCCATGGTTTATCAACTGGATAGCCATTTGAATCTGACCACCAAGTCTGAAAACGCTTTTCTGCTTGTAGTTTTCTAAATCTAAGACTTGGGATTGAATCAGCGATAAGTGTTTTTTCAATATGAGCAATCAGAGATTTTTGCAATCCTTCTGCTTCTTGAGTGGTAAGTAAATTTTCTTTGAGAGCTTGTTCCTTTTTCCATATTGTTTTTAAAATTTCAGTTTCATCTTTTACTCCAGTTGTATTTTTTGAATTATATTCTTCCATTTCTGCAAGAAGAGCATCTAAAATTTTCTTTTTCTTTCCTAGTTCGCTAAAATATTGCTGTTGGTTATATCCCTCATCAATATAAGAAAAAGTAACTGTCGTTTGTTGTTCAAACAGTTTTACTTCTTCCTCACCAAAAATTTCCTTCAATAGCTTTTTAGTTGCTCGTTCCCAAAGTTGAAATTCCGGTCCCCATTGAGGAGCACTCTTTAAAGATTCAATCTTAGAAATCTGTTCTTTAAGTTTTGAGAGCTTTTCATTCATAAATTACTTCTTGTCTAAACTAAATTCTTTAAATTTTTCAATATCATCTTTTGTTCCTAAAATATGTCGAGATTCATTATTAAATGATAGAATTTCCCAACCATTCAAAGGAGTTGAAAACTTACGGTTAAGAATCAACCCGTCATAACCAGCAGAAATTATTTTTTCATTTATATCCTTGTCATTAAATGTTCCAAGTGTTTTTCCATCAGGTGTAATAATAGGAATCGGTGCTGGTTTTTCGGCATTAATAATCAGAGGATTTTTGAAATTAAAAACTGCACTTATTGTTTGAGTTCCTTCTCTTAAACCAGAATAGTATTTTGCCGCTTCTAAGTCTTTTGTGTAAAAACTAGGTTTATTCTCTTCCGAAAAATCTTTTGGTACTCCTTTAAAGCCAATTTCTTTATACTTGCTTTCAGAAAAAATGGTTTCAAGATATTTTGCATACAATTCTTTCGCGCCAGAAGAAACTTCAAGTTTTGATTCAGAATAGTTGTTAAATTTAGTTTGAATATTATAGCGTCCAGCCAATATTCTGCTGTACCTTAATCCTTGTTGATTAGCGTAGTGCCAAAGTGTATTAGAGATTCTTGTTGACCCTTCCATATCAAGAGGCACAAACTTACGGGAATCAACCTTACTAACATCGAGGTTATTCTTGAGAAGTAACCAATTTTGGTGATATCTTTCATCATCTCTATTAACAAAATACTCTGCAAAATCGAGAAAGTGCATTACTACTTCCAATTTATTTTCCTTGGTTTGACCAGCAAAAAATTTGAAGTATTGCTCAACAAATAAATCAATTTTTTTATACCATTCTTTATTGTTTCTAACTTCACTAAGCTTGATGTCTTCTGAATTATATTCCTTAAGCCCAAATGTTTCTCTGACTTTTTGATCTGGGAATATTTCTGACTTGTGTATGTATAATCCTGCAAACTTATCCAACCAAGGTTCTATCTCGGCAATTAACTCATCAATTTTTTTCTCGTCTTCTTTTAGTAAAACATGTTCATTAAATTTTCCATTTTCAATAGAGTTTTCTAATGCTTTAGCTTTACTATTGTAGAGTTTTTTTATAAAGTTCTCTGACACTTTTGCCCATTCTTCGTTTAATCTTTCACGAAGCTCGAGAATATTTTCAGCTGTTCCATCAGGTCTTTTTTGTATAACTTTTCTCTGTAAATCCTCTGGGTAGATAGATAAAATATCCAACCATTCTTTATTGTTTGAATGTTTTTCGTAGTACTCTTTTAAATCTTGCGGAAGCTCCTTTTCTTCTTTTTTAAGAGAATCAATCAAATATGAGCGAGACATTTTTTCGGCTACTTCTGCTAATTCAGGATTTAATGTCAAAACTTCTTGAATATTCTCAAGTTTTTCCAAAGATTCATTTCCTTTTTCATTTTGTGGGGGTCTGTCAAAATTCATAAATTTATTTCAAAAGCTCCGAAGAATTAACTCCAATCGCTTCGGCCAATTTTTCAAGTGTAGAAAGTGTAGGGTTCATTCGACCATTTTCAATACTACTGATATACGCTCTATCGACCCCAAGTTTTCGCGAAATGTCACCTTGCGACATTTTTTTCTTCGTTCTTAATTTCTTGAGATTTATACCTAATTTTTTTGATGAATCTGCCTTGTGCATAACTCTATACTATTACTTGTTGCAATTCAATACAAGGGTGTAATATAATACTCTAGGTGGGAAAAACTGTA
>CAYYYT010000089.1:0-2164 GCA_964476105.1 uncultured Candidatus Saccharibacteria bacterium
AGGAGATTTGTTCCTAGTACGAGAGGACCGGAATGAACCAACCTCTGGTGTATGGGTTGTACCGCCAGGTGCACTGCCGAGTAGCTAAGTTCGGAACGGATAAACGCTGAAAGCATATAAGCGTGAAACCCACTCCAAGATGAGAACTCATAGATTCCCTGAAGATGACGGGGTTGATAGGCTCCAGGTGTAAGTGTCGTAAGGCACTCAGCCGGGGAGTACTAATAGATCATTCATTTTTTAGCGTAAGGATAGATACAGATTTTAGATATCTTTCTTCCGTATATATTTTTTTACTTGAAAGATTTTGTTGCTGTGCCTTCGGGCACGGCAGAACACCACGGATTGAGTTCTGTGGTGGCGATTATACTGGAGTTGTCCCACCTGTTCCCATTTCGAACACAGAAGTGAAATACTCCAAGGCCGATGATAGTGTGATGAACGCGAAAGTAGGTAGTCGCCACCTTAGAACTTAATACAAAAAAAACCGCCTATTGGCGGTTTTTTGTTACTATTTTGCGCTCCAATAGCATGCTTGACAAATCTATTAAAAGGTTTATAATCAATATATAGAGTAATTGAGCGACTTCCGCTTAATACTCTATAGGGACTAGAAAAGGGGATTGGCAATGGACCTTTACGTAGGTGTTGGTATTTCTGCTTGTCTGCTAGGAGTTGTGGTACTAGGGTTGGTTCTTGTGGTAAAAAGTTTAAAGAGTTAGGGGGTGGTTGGGCCTTCCTCGTTGTGCGTAACAACGAGGTATTCCGCGGACGAAAGTTGCGCGGTTTTTTGTTTAAAATGCGATGAATTTGACAGATTTTTATAAAAGTATAATAGAATATTATGTCGTTGACAAAGTTTTTTGTTCGTCCTATCATATAGAAAGTACTCAACAGTCTTTTGTTTTTCAAGGGGCTTGATATGGATGGCTTAATTGGCTTCGGTCTATTATTGGCATTGTTCATTGTTATTTATGCTGTAATGTGGTGGTGTTTGGGACGATGTCCTATGGGTGGATTTCATAAATGGGGTGAAATAAAATCTGATCACCATTCAAACATTTCGGTGTGCAGGGAATGTGGTCAGACCCGCCCGCGCGGATGGCTTTTTTGAAATCACAGAGCCGCAACATGGTTTTCATGGAGCGGTTTTTTTATGCACAATATCATTTGCCCGAAGGTATTTTTTTTGTTACAGTAAATAATTCTACACATATAACATGAATCTTTATACGAATCAGCGGTCTTTCACGGCTCGAAAAAAAATAGGTGTTTTGATAGGAGTTATTTCTCTTTTGGCTGGGTTAGTGTTTTTTCAATCAACGATTAAAAATATTTTTTATACTATTACCGCGCCGGTTTCTGGGAGATTATGGCAGGCGGGAATTTCTAGTGCCGAAGTTTTTGATGTTTGGTTTAATGCTGGGGGATTAATTCAAGAGAATAAAAATCTTAAGGAAGAAAATGAAAAGCTACTTTCTGATACCATTCTTTTGCGTCAAACGATTGCAGAAAATCAGCTAACGAAAGCGCTGGCGCAAAATACTCAAAATAGTAACTTTAAAACCGTTTTGGCGCAAACGATTGGCTTGGCACAAGATGTTGTTTTTTTGAATAAGGGATTTGATGATGGTGTTTTGGAAAATATGCCCGTGATTTCTTCAGAGAGAGTTTTATATGGCAGGGTGAATAAGGTGTATAAAAATTTCTCAAGCGTTTTACTAATCTCTCACCCTGATAGCGTGGTTGATGTAAAAATTGAAGCCATGGAAAATGAAAATCCTGCGGTTTTAGGCGTTTTAAAAGGCAGTGGAGATTTGGAAACCTATCTTGATTTAGTTGCTCAGGATGCAGAATTGCATGAGGGCGATAGTATTGTTACTTCGGGTCAGGAAGGATTTTTCCCTCGTAATTTGCTTGTTGGTAAGGTGATTAAGAGCAGTAAAAATGATGCCAAGCCCTTTCAAACTGCCAGCGTTAGACCCTTGTTTGATATTCGTCATACAGATACACTCTTTGTGATTACTAACTATAAGCGAGAGAAATAATGAAATTTTATTTTTTTGTAGCCCTTCTTTTTTACGCATTACTTTTGTTACAGGTTAGTTTTTTGTCGCATTTGAATTTTTGGTCTGCTATGCCGAATATATTTTTTATCACCTTT
>CAYYYT010000090.1:0-2162 GCA_964476105.1 uncultured Candidatus Saccharibacteria bacterium
CATTTTGATTATTTTATGATCAAACTGCATTGAAGTAATTTTTTGAGTAAAATCAGTATCTTCTCCTCCTGTAATTCTTATTTGGTCTCCCACTTTTACTGGTGCCGAAAACCTAATTACCGCCACCTTAATGTTTGAAAAAAAGTGTTTTACCCTTCCAACCAACTTTCCGTCACTTTTTTTAATAATCTTTTTTACTTTTTTAGGAGGTATTTTTTTCTTAGACAAACTCTTTTTTACTATTTTCTTCTTAATCTTTTTATTCTTCTTTATAACTTTTTTCTTGCTAGTTTTTTTTATTTTTTTAGGCATAATTTTTATTTTTATTATAACAAAAAAAGATGCGCGCCAAAAGGCGCGCATCTTTTTAGCCCTAAGTAGTAAAATGGTTTTGCTATATTTTTTCTAAATTTCAAGATAGAAATTTGATAGAATTTTTCGACTTGTCCGCAGGACCCGCCGAAAAATTATTGCAAATTTATAGCCGAAATTTAGAGAAAAGATTCAAAATAATTTTAAACTCCATTTTGCTAATTAGGGCGTAAAACCTAAACTCGTGAAAATCTTGTAAAACCAGAACAAGCAATAATTTCCACCCCCTCTTTTGCAAGTGCATCTAATAATAAATTCATCCCCAAAGAATCCGAAGCCATATGACTCATTAAAATGATATTAATGTTTGCCATTTCTGCTTCTTTTTTATGTTCACCAGAAACATGCATTACCACCGATGTACCAATTCCTGCCTGAGCCATTTTTTCATAAATCTTTGCTGAACCTTCGGTACCACCAGTCATCTCAATCGCAATTTTTCCGCAACGATTTTCTGGCGATCCAACTAAAACTCTTGGCTCAGCTCCTAGTTTAATAGACTCCTTGTATTCAGGAACCTCTTTTAAAGCAGAAACAATTTCTCCTACGCGTTCGAATTTTCGCATATCCAAAAGATTAGTCAAAAATCTTGATGCCATATTATCAGCCGAAGTGTGCGCCGCCATTACATTTATTCCTAGCAGTTTTGCCGCATCTACCGTGCGTTGATGATTGCTTGCATGAACACTACGAGAAACATCTGAAATTCTTTCACGCATCAACCCTTCTGTTATATTAACCGGAACACCGTAAGAATGATAAGCATCTACCTGCAAATCCATAACACGCGCTAATTGAGCCAATCCCTTACCGATAGGGTGATGCGCAATCACCAAATCAATATTTCCCAATTGTTTAGCTAATAAAATTTCTTCCGGACCAATATCAATTCCCACTAAAACGCGTTTGATTTCTTTATCTTCAGCAATATGATAAACTCCTGAATCTAAATACGGATTTACCAATGCCTCTTTATCAAATTCTTCCTGTTCTTTTAGTGATAAATTTTGAAATTTTGATTTTCGATAATCTAATACTTTTTGAACACCGTCGGTTCCGCGAAAGTCATTCGCCATACCTAGTTTAGTAAATAATTCGTGAATTTGATTGATTTTCATATGATAAAGACAAATAAAAAACAATTCCTAAAAATTGTTTTTTATTGACATAGTATATTAATTTTTCCCTGCAATTTCTTTTAACTTTTTACCACGGCTCTTGCGCCATCGCTTGTTAATTCTTCCGTTTTGTCGAGTTGTATTTCTCTTCATATTATTTTTTGGCTTTAGGTTTTTTAGAAACTACTTTTTTGTTTTCCACCTTAACAGCTTCTCCATGAGTCGCTACAGCCTTTTTTGTAAGTCGAGCATAAAGAGCATCGATCATTTCTTTCTGCTTTTTTGCATCAGAAAATTGAGCCCGAATCACGGCTTTTTGAAGTCTGATATATTTTTTATCAGATTTTTTTATCGTGTTATTTTTTGACATAGTAATAGTAATAAAAATGGCCTTCAACAGCCATCTTCTTATTTATCCATATTCTAACCTAAAACCCTAAAAAAAGCAACCTTTCTACAAAAAATCTCGCTCAAGATAACTTAAGCGAGATTTCACAAAAAACTCAACACTCTCTCCTTTAGATTAGGATTTAGTAAATTTCATTAAAACATTTCCTAGCCCTCATACACCGCCACCGGAAATTTGCAATCAAACATCGTGTCCACAGCTCGATAGGTCCAACCAAACGATCCATTATCTCGAAGGAAAAGTTGGCGAACATATCTTTGTGG
>CAYYYT010000091.1:0-2140 GCA_964476105.1 uncultured Candidatus Saccharibacteria bacterium
GGTCTCGGTTTTGCGAAGCAATTTTCTGGGGACACGGATTCGCAAAACCTCGGCTAATTTCCCGCCCGCAGGAGGGGTCTGGGGAGGAATGCGGGCGGGGCTTCGGAATTCTTTTTTTTGGCGATTAAGCCTTTAAAAAATAACAAAAAAATGCTAATATATTTTTGTATGTCTAATACTAAAGATATAAAAAAGCAGTACAATGATTTTAATGAACATTTCTCTGAATCTATTGCAAAAGACGATAATATAAGTCGTAATGCATTTTATGAGTCTATTTCATTTGATTTGCGTAATAAAAAATTACTTGACCTTGCTTGTGGAGATGGTCAGGATATTTTAGAGTATCAAAAACAAGGTGCGATTTGTGAAGGAATTGATGCCTCTGATGATCTTATTGCGACTGCTCAGAAAAATTTTCCAGAAGTTACTTTTATGGTTGGTGATATGTCTGAACTTCCTTATAAAGATAGCACCTTTGATGTCGTACTTTCAAAATATGCTATTGGCACGGAATCAGATGTTAATAAAGTTTTTTCTGAAGTTTTTCGTATATTAAAAAATGGAGGGATTTTTATGTATTTAACGACTCACCCAATGAGATTATTTCTTGAACAAGGAGAGGGTAAAAAAGATTATTTCACTCAAAAATTAGTTGATTTGGTTGTTTATGGAGGTAAATTTACTATCACAGAGCCGTCTCATACTTTCAATGACTTTTTTACTCCAGATTTTTTTAATATGTTTGATATGCTTGCTTTTAGTGAGCATTATGATCCACAATCTGCAGATTTTCCTGGTCGAGATATTTATCCAGATTTTTTTATTGTTACAGCGCAGAAAAAATAATTATGAATACCAATTTATCAAAACAATATAATAACATCGCTAATGATTTTTCCGATAAACACAGTGATGGAAATAAATATTCTAATGAAGTATTTTTTAATATATTAAAAAATAAAAATTTAGAAAACAAAAAGATTCTTGATCTTGCTTGTGGAGACGGTACAGACATGGTGACTTATAAACAAATTTTAGATGCAGAAATATATGGAATTGATGCTTCAGAAGAACTAATAAATAAGGCAAAAGAAAAATCATTACAAGTTCAGTTAGGTTATTTTGAAAAAATACCTTTCTCTGATTCTGAGTTTGATGCAATTTTTTCAAAATATGCCATCCAAACAATTGATGAATTTTCAAAAACCTACCCCGAAATTGCAAGAGTCTTAAAAAATGAAGGAAGATTTATTTTTCTTGCCGTGCATCCTATGCGTCAATTTTTTGAGAATAGAAATTCACCAAAAGATTTTTTTCAAAAAACTACCGTAAAATCAATTCTTTTTGGAGGTACGGTGATTGTTGAAGAGCCAACCCATACAATGCAGGAATATTTATCACCAGAATTTTTTAAATATTTTAAAATTGATGAGTATGTCGAAGCGTCAGATTTTTATTCTGCAGAAAAAATAGGAGATAGTGAATATCCTACTTATATGATTATTTCTGCAATTAAACGATAATATGAAAATAGCAATTTTTAGCTCATGGCTTCCAAAGGTTAAAATAGAACACGAAGAACTTGCAAGATCTATTGCAAGATATCTTGTGGAAAATAATGTTTCAATCGTGACTGGTGGAACTACAGGTATTCCTGGTATTTGTATTGAAGAAGCTCATAAACTTGGCGCAAAAACGATTGGATATTTTCCCAATGAAGGTGAACATGATCATGCAGAGGTAGATGGAAATCATGAACCTGGTTTTTATACTGAAAAATATTTTATTAAGGGATTTACTGCTCGATCACTTGCAATGATAAAAGGGGTAGATGCTGCTATTGTTTTAAATGGTCGTATTGGTACTCTTTCAGAATTTGGTATTGCTGTTGAAGAAGGACTACCCCTTGCTGTTATCGAAGGAACAGGTGGTATAACTGATGAATTACAAAGACTTACAAAACTTGTTGCAAAAGAATTTCCAAATAATGAAGTTATTTTTGAAAAAGATTATAAAAAAGCAGTTGATTTTTTAATTAAAAATTATAAAAATAAATTATAATTTTTTTTATATTTTCTCCGACGCCAAAAAAGAATTGCGAAAACCCGCGCGCATTCCTCCCCAGACCCCTCCTGCG
>CAYYYT010000092.1:0-2126 GCA_964476105.1 uncultured Candidatus Saccharibacteria bacterium
ATTAATCGGTTTCTGCTTCAGGGAAGATTGGTAGTACCAGGATCAAGTGAACCAACACTGAGGTTAACGAAAAATAAATAAGGCGTGCATCAACAACTTTAAACCCGAACCGTAGCTGGCGAGGGTTTTTTATTGCACATCATTTTGTGGTATAATAAAGTATTGAATTTTAAATTTATAATTTGAAATTTTAAATAAATCGAGGAGCGAGAAAACACATTATGCGACACTTCGACCTTGGTCAGTGCAAGCAATTCTAAATATATGACTACGAATCATCAACGGGGGTTTATTCAAAACATTGTTATTATTGCCATCTTACTAGGCATAGTTTTTTTGAGCCAACAAAGTTACACAAAACCTTATGGAAAACAGTTTTTTGCGAGCCTTGAAGGGCATACTAAAGCCTATTCCACTAAGGCTAGTGAATGGTTAAAATCGACGGTTTACCCAAAAATCAATCAAGAGGTGCAAAGCAGGGGAGAGAGTGCTAAAAATGAGATAGAAGTTCAAAAAAATAACACCGCACAAACTATTTGGGAAAATGGAAAAAATTATTTTGCAGAAAAATATTCTAAAACTTTTGGCGCGAATGTAAAATAGGGCGCGTGATTTGACAGTCGATTTGGGCTAGATTATGATAGAGATATAATGTCGCAAAATGTAGGTAAAGCGACATTGCAAACCTATAAAACTTAAAGAGGTTTGCAATGCCGCTTTACCTGGCCAATATTGTACAACATTGCGATGTCGCACGAATATTGGCAGTCGTAACAAACAAATTTATGGAAAATTCCAACAAACCAATTCCAAGACATATTCCAGATTTTTTGGATTATTGCGAAGTTCAAAAAGGTTTGCGAGTGAACACGCAAAAAAATTATCAAGAATATTTAAATAAATTTGTTTTTTGGTTGCGTAGTCGTAATTTAGAAGGCTTACTTCCCCATCAACTTACCACCGAACACATTTGGGACTACCGATTATACCTTTCGCGCTTTATAAACCCTAAAAACGGTCAAAACCTTAAAAAAAGCACCCAAAACTACTATTTAATCGCTTTAAGGGCGTTTTTAGGCTATTTTGTAGCTAAAGACATACTTTCCATACCCCCAGACAAAATAACGCTTCCTAGAGCCGATAAAAGCGCAAAAACGGTAAAGTTCCTCACTATAGAACAAATAGAAAAGCTTTTAAATGCTGCTGAGGCTAAAGATGCTATCAGTATTCGCGACAGAGCCATTTTAGAAGCCTTTTTTTCAACAGGTTTGCGTATCGCAGAACTTGTATCTTTAAACATAGAACAATTTGCCACCATTAAAAATAAAAACGATTTAGAGCTTAGTATTATTGGTAAAGGTGGTCATCCACGTACCGTTTATTTTTCTGAACGCGCCCTAGGTTTTATTAAAAAATATCTCTCGCTTCGAAACTCACGCGACAAAGCTTTGTTTATAAACTTTCGCGATAAAGATGGTGCCGGAGCTCGTCTGACTCCACGATCCGTTGAACGCATCGTGAAAAAATATTCTATCATGGCAGGTGTTCCGGTTTTTACCACGCCTCATACTTTGCGCCATTCCTACGCCACGGATCTTTTAACCCAGGGCGTTGATTTAAGAAGCATTCAAGAATTTTTAGGACACAAAAATATTGCCACCACGCAAATTTATACGCACGTCACCAACAAGCGCCTGCGCGATATTCATCGCCAGTTTCATTCCGGCAAAAATCTTAAATCCTAATTCCCAATCTTTTATGCGAGATTTTTATTTTTACTTCTTTTCACTACCCCACTTGTCGCATAATAAAAGTCCCACCGTTTTGCTCCGGGCAAGCATCCATCTGAAAATATAAAATAAAAGGCCCGGTACTTAACGGGCCAAAAATTAGACACCTCGTTCTTCTTCCCTCCTCATAAAAAGCAAACATTCTCTTGTTTGCAAAACAGATCCATCGCAATCAACCGGGTACGCATAAACATGAATCGCATCTGGAAACAATGCTGTATCAGCACCAGATAAACTCACTAGATCTTGTCTCCACTTAGATTGTTGCGTTTTGAATTTTTCACCTTGTTGATACTTTACAAAATCATCAAGAGTTCCATTAAATAAAAGTCGAGG
>CAYYYT010000093.1:0-2122 GCA_964476105.1 uncultured Candidatus Saccharibacteria bacterium
TGGAAAGTTTCTTCTAATTGTGTGTGTTTATAGATGAAGTTTAAAACTTTTTGTGGCTGCGCCCCGTTTTTTAAATCAATCACCACACGAATATCCTTAGCTGATTCATCACGAATACCACGAATACCTTCCACCTTTTTATCACGCACCAAATCAGCGATTGAGATAATTAGTTCGGCTTTATTCACACGATAAGGAATTGAGGTAACAACAATTTGAAAAGCACCCTTTTTATCTTCGACAATTTCGGCCACGCCGCGAGTTACCACCCCACCTCGACCGTTAGCATAGGCATGACTAATATCAGCCTGATTATAAGCAATACCAGCGGTTGGAAAATCTGGACCCTTAATAAATTGCAAAAGATCCTCCGTGGTGGCATCAGGATTATCAATTAAATGTACAGTAGCATCAACGACTTCACGTAAATTGTGTGGTGGAATATTTGTCGCCATACCCACCGCGATACCCAAGGTTCCATTTAAAAGAAGGTTTGGCAAAGCGGCTGGTAAAACCTCGGGCTCTTTTCTGGTATTATCATAGTTTGGTGCCCACTCTACAGTTTCTTTTTCTAAATCTTTCAATAATTCACCGGCCACCTTAGACATTTTAGCTTCGGTATAACGCATCGCCGCAGCCGAATCTCCATCAATATTTCCAAAGTTTCCCTGGCCGATTATCAAAGGATAACGATGGGCGAAGTCTTGGGCCATCTTAACCATGGCATCATAAACAGATACATCACCGTGTGGATGATAATTACCAAGCACTTCTCCAACCACCGCTGCTGATTTTCGAGTTTTAGCTCCGGAAGTTAAGCCCATTTCATGCATCGCAAAAAGAATTCGACGATGCACTGGTTTCAAACCATCGCGCACGTCAGGCAAAGCACGTTGAGTAATCACAGACATCGCATAGTCCAAATAAGAGGTCTTCATTTCAGACACCACATCACGAGCCGCAATTCCCTTTAGGGCTTCAACTTCTTTTTTGTCATTGGTTGATGAATTATTTTCTTTTGCCATATGATTAATTATTATTTATATTATCTTGATTTTCGTCCTCAACTTTAATTGCATTAATTTCTTTGTTTACTTTTGAAAAATTATTTTTAAAATCAGTAGTTATTTGGCTAAATTGTTCTTTCAAAGTTTGGAATGGAGCAATTTCACTTAATTTTGATTCCGGTTTAGGAGTATCGGGCTTTGAGGTCAAATTAAAACTAAACCATAAAATAACAATGACTAAGGTAATTAAGGCCGCAAAAATAATGGCTAGTAAATTTTTTTGCTTATCTGATTTTGACCGCATTTTCTGTAAAAGACCCATACCAATTTAAATTATTCTTGACTTAATAACATCACCTCGCCCTCTTTACCATCTAAATCTTTTTTCTTAAGGGTAAGCTTATCAATTGGCTTAACATTTTCTTCACCCGCTTCTTTCAAAAATTTCTTCAGCGCACCATCAACACCTACATCCCCATAATGCATTGGAATTATAACCTTTGGTTCAAGGGCGACTGCGACCTTGTTGGCTTTAACGGGATCAAGCACACCATTTCCTCCAATCGGCAAAAATAGAATATCAATATCCTCAATCGCTTCCATAAATTCAGAAGGAAGTTTCTCATCAGACAATGCACCCAAAAAACAAAGGGTCATATTTTCCAAAACCACCGTATAAATTGTATTTATTTTTTCTTCCCCACCATAATTCGTTTTTGAAGCAAAGCCTTTAATAAAAACACCCTTGGTTTCATACTCGCCAGGTCCAGCGATAACCAAAGGATCTTTACCGTTATAAGACAAGTTCTCAACACCATTAAAATCAGCATTGTGAGCTGATACCAAAGCCACGTCTGCAAAAAAACGGGTTGGTTTAAATTTCGATTCTTTGGAAATTGGATTAAAGGCCAGAATGGTATCGCCAAACTGCACTTTAAAAAATTCCACTCCTTGATAAGTGATAATCATACTCTGTAATTATATCAAAACTGTAAACCAAAAACAATCAAAATAATGAATAAATTACTTGCTTTTTCTAACATTTTTGGTATACTATTTCCTGTATTAGTAGTAGCAAAAAGT
The DNA here is from genome assembly GCA_964476105.1 of uncultured Candidatus Saccharibacteria bacterium. GTDB lineage: Bacteria > Patescibacteriota > Minisyncoccia > Minisyncoccales > Staskawiczbacteraceae > VGLO01. The sequence continues at coordinate 2,091 of CAYYYT010000093.1, forward strand.
AACCCCATTGGGACCTAACAATGACCTTTTTG
>CAYYYT010000094.1:0-2026 GCA_964476105.1 uncultured Candidatus Saccharibacteria bacterium
TTGTGACCCGTTGTAAAAAGTGCAAAAATACGGCCCTCGATTCATGATTTTAATATATGAGCTGTTTATTATGCTTCTATTGTTCTCCATCAAATCAATTCTGCTTCTTAATCAACTAAAAATGAATATTTTTGTTTTTTCCTCTCGCGTCCTTCTAATTTTTACCCCAAATAAGCCTTTATTTCTCCTTCAGTCGCGACGCCTCAATAAAAAGCCTTTTTTAAAGGCTTTTTTATTTTTGAAAAATCAGTATACTTAATTTTATGTCAGAACAAAATATCATTGAAACAAAAAATCTTATTAAAAAATACGGTAATTTTACCGCTGTAAAGGGGTTAAATTTTAGCGTTAAGCGGGGAGAGGTATTTGCTTTTTTAGGGCCAAATGGTGCCGGTAAAACAACGACCATAAAAATGTTGACCACGCTACTTAAGCCAACTGAGGGGCAGATTTTTCTTGATGGTCATAATGTTACCGAAAACCCACATCAAACTCGCAAATCCTTTGGCATTGTGTTTCAGGACCCAAGCTTGGATAACGAATTAACCGCATACGAAAATATGCAATTTCACGCCATTTTGTATGGCTTGAAAAAGCCAGTATATCAAGAAAGAATCAAAATTTTACTTGAATTAGTAGAACTTTGGGATAGAAAAGATTCCTATGTAAAAACTTTTTCTGGAGGAATGAAGCGAAGGCTAGAAATTGCTCGCGGACTTTTACATAAGCCCAAGGTGTTATTTTTAGACGAACCAACCATTGGACTTGATCCGCAAACACGAAATCATATTTGGAACTACATTCACGATTTAAACAAAAAGGAAAATGTGACGATCTTTTTTACTACCCACCATATGGAAGAAGTAGAACGAATCGCACAAAAAATTGCCATTATTGACCACGGCAGTATTTTGATTACTGGAACTGCTCAAGAAATTATTCAAAAAGCGGGAACTCAAAATCTAGAAGATGCTTTTATTGCGTTAACCGGAAGCAACATCCGCGAAGAAGAGGTGAACGCGGGGCTCAACCGCATGCGTATTAGTAATAAAATGATGAAATAACTATGATTGCAATTTATATTTTATGGCTTCGCCAGTTAAAAAGATTTATTAGAAAAAAGGCCAGCATTGTGGGAGCTTTGGGTCAGCCCATTATCTTTTTGTTGGCTATTGGTTTTGGATTTGGGCCCGTTTTTGCGCGCGCTGGTGCAGGAAACTATATTCAATTTTTGGCGCCCGGAATTATTGTCATGTCCGTTTTATTTACCTCTATTTTTACGGGTTTGGAAATTATCTGGGATAAGCAATTTGGATTTTTAAAAGAAACCTTTGTCGCGCCGATTTCGCGCCTGGAAATTTTACTAGGAAAAACTTTGGGCGGAGCAACCGTGGCTATGATTCAGGGAGTTTTAGTCTTTTTAATTACTTTAGTGGCTGGATTCAGGCCCGAACTCTCTAGTTTACCACTAGCTTTTGTCTTTTTGTTTATGGTAGCAGTTTTGTCTTCGGCATTGGGCGCAGCGATTGCCGCACGACTGGAAGATATGCAAAGTTTTCCGTTGATTTTTAATTTTTTGGTTCAACCGTTATTTTATCTTTCGGGTGCTATTTTCCCGATTAAAAATTTACCCCCAGCCATGGAATTTGTTACCAAAATTAACCCATTTTCCTACGGAGTTGATGGTCTGCGCGGAGCCTTTTTGGGAGCCTCGGTTTTTCCGCCAGCACTAAGCCTTGGAGTTTTGGTAGTAGTAACACTGATTATTTTAGCCTTTGGCGCTTATCAGTTTTCAAAAGTACAACTTTAAACTTGAAGCTTAATTCTTGATTCTTGAAACTTAAAAAACGCCCCGAATCCTACGTGGTTCGGGGCGTTTTTTATTATTCTTTTTCTGAAAGCGTCACTTTAAGTACGATTTCTTGTCCGTCGCGCAAAATTTTAAAATCAGTTTCTTGATCTACCGGGCATTTTTGTAAGATTTCCGCCAAAGGATTTTTAGCAGTAATTTTTTCTCCATTGCATT
>CAYYYT010000095.1:0-2001 GCA_964476105.1 uncultured Candidatus Saccharibacteria bacterium
CACGTTAGATCGGTAATATTATATCATATAAAAGCTCGGTGTATCAAATCTTGTGTGTTTATTAAACCATATCCGAACCTATTTTCAAAACAAAGTATCCTAGCGTTCCCCGCGCGCTACGCGCCTCTGTGCGAAGCACAGAGCTTCTGCTAAAGCAGAAGTGCGGGAAAACGCTCTGCACACCACACAATCTTTTAAAAAGGAGTGGTGTGCAGAAATACAATGCGGAACGCGAGCGAAATTTGCGAAATACTGGGGGTGTGGGGGAAAGTATTTCGCAAAATTCGCTTCGCGTACTTCCTGATTTTTTGGCGGGGTTTTGGCGGGGCGGGCAGATTCAAAAAATAATCACTTATTTTTTGAATTGTTGAACAATCCAATTCACCGCATCAGAATTAAATTTCTCATCTGATTCTGACTTTTGATACATCTCAAAAAGCTCACGAATTTTATCTTCCGAAAATTTTGCAAGTGCTTTATGTGTAATATTTTCTGGAGACATAACTTTTGATTTTCTCAAAAGCCAATAGAGCAAAATTTTCGGAATATCTTCTTTTGCTTTTTCAATTCCTAAAAAGTGAATTTTTCGCTCAATTGTTTGTCTTGGATCAAAAACATAAGGAGCTGGAGAAAATTCTTTATTTACATTATCACCACGTTTTTTTGTCTCGTGATACAGTCTTGTATGAAATGCACCCATTGGAAAAAGAATGTTCAAGTTTTCCTTATTTTGTAATTCTGGTTTTTCTTTCAGTAATTGCAACAATCCTGTTTTCATATTTTCTAAAATCTTATTTTCTCGCTCTTTTTGTGACAAAGATTCTAGTTCAGAATAATTAGAAATTTGTTCAAGGGTTTCTTCGTATGAGGATTCTCTATTTACTAAATTGTTATAAATACTATTTCCTTCAAGGAGGTCATATATTTCTTGAAAAACTTCATCGTCACTTTCAATATCTACAAGTAAAACATCCTTATTAGAGCCATGTAATTTTTCAAAAATTGCTTTGTAATAGTCATTCCACCAAAATTCCTTTCCGCGTTTTTTTTCGTTTTCAATTGCTTGTTCGGCAGTAAATTCACCTTGTGCAACTTTACGCCAAGTCTCCAAGCGTTCTTTATCCCAACCAGCATTTTCGTGGATGAGAATATCGTTGTCGTCTAACTTGCTAGCGACATTTTCTCCATCTTCTTTTGTTGCGTGTTTATGAAAAAGAAAATTTGTTTCAATGTGTGGCACATGCTCAATACCATTTTCCTTAAGAAATTGCTCAATGTTTTGAATAGTTTTTTTATTTTCATTTTTTGAAGCAAATTCTTTAAATTTTTCAATATCATTTTTTGAACCCAATATATGTGTATTTTGGGGTTCAAATATTACATACCAATTTTTATTACCAACCTTTTGTTTACCAAATAAATCATGCTCATCAACAGCAATAACTCCATCTAATCCTGAACTTCTTAAAATATTAATATCAGCTTCTTTTAATTGACCTATAAAACCAGCATTATAACTTAAGTCTAAAACCAAATCATTATTTTCATTCCAAATTCCATGATGTTTAAAATCTTGCGGTTTTATAAGTTGTAAAACATTATTAGGTAATATTTTATATTTCCAACCTAATTTATTCCAATTTTCTTTACTTTCTTGTATTATTTTATTTATTTCGTCTTCAGAACTAAATGGTAAATTATCTATATCTTCTTTATTAATTTTACCTTCTCTTGAAATACCTAAATTTTCTATATTAATAACAAGAGGAACTATATCGTATTTTCCTTTCCCTGTACCAGCAGTTTCTGCATCTTCTATTGAAGAAGTTGCAAAGATAGCACCATGTGAATAATCATATTCTTTTGATTTACGTTTTTCATCAAAATCACTATCAATCAATTCCTGTTTATTTGTTGTGCCGTGCCAAACAATATTTTTAATTTTACTTTCAGGAAAGATAGTTTTTAGATAATTTTCATAAATCTTAATTGCTTCTTTTG
>CAYYYT010000096.1:0-1940 GCA_964476105.1 uncultured Candidatus Saccharibacteria bacterium
GTATTTTACGCTCCGGTCGGTGCCGGCGGTATTCCTTCGGCAACGAAGGTTGCTATTGGAATTTCGGATGTTGGATATCGTGCAAGCGGAGTAGCAAAAACGCTCGCACTAACAAATCCGGTGGTGGCGCCCGCCATGACGCTGGTTGGTTCTAAGCCGACCGTGGTTGTGAATACTACTTCCAATCCCGGATTGGTATTGGGGACGGGAAACAAAATCGGTGAAGTAACCGTTACTGCTGATCGGCGTGGCGATATTAAGTTCAACGATTTTCGATTTGCGGTTTCTTCCGTGAATTTCGCCGTGATACCGACGTTCACGCAGGCGCGTATCGCTGATGGCACAAGAACCGTTTCTGGTTCAAGTTGCGGTGCTGGCATTGCTGGCCAGGCTTCGCAGACGATTTTTTGCGAATTTGGAACCGTGGGTAACACCATGGCGTCTGCCATAACCAACTCTAATGTTGAGTCTAACACGGACTTCGATGGGTATATGATTCCGGCTGGCACTTCAAAGACCTTTAGTCTTTACGCGACGGTTAATGGCGTGCTATTACCTGCTGGCACAGCTTCGATTTCTACTTCTCTGGTTAGTGCCGGATTTAACTGGGATGACGCTTCGTCTGCGACATTTGTTGCCGATGGAACAAATGCATCACCAGTCGATGGCACCAACTTGACCGGCACGCTCATTTACAATTTCCCAACGGGAAGCTATGTGATTCACAGTTAACCCGGATAAACAACAAAGCCCCGCTTTCTTCGAAAGCGGGGCCATTTTTTTTGTTTACATCAGATCTAGCGAAACTAGACAAATTTACGAAAAAATACAAACTTTGTAGGATGAGATTATTTATAAATAGTTTATAATAAAGTTATGAAAATTATTCTTAATATTTTAACTCACGGGAATGAAAGAATTGGCTTGAAAGTTGCTAGAGAACTAAAGAAGCTTAACATTGACGAGAAATTTTTTTATATACAAATTGCCAATGAGAAAGCAGCAAAATTAGGTAAAAGATTTATTGATCAGGATTTAAATCGTTCATTTCCCGGTAAAAAGCAAGGTAATTACGAAGAGAGACTTGCCCATAAGCTTTTACCAATCATTAAATTAGCTGATATTGTCATTGATATTCATTCTACAAAAAGTAATTTAAAAGATGCGCTTATTGTTACAAAATTAGATAAAGAGACGTTAAAATATATAAAAATTATCCAGCCCAAATATGCTTTGCTTATGAATATTACGAAAAGTAACGCATTGATTTCTAGTGCAAAGATTGGGTTGGCGTTTGAGTATGGAAAAGATAAAGACGCAAGGGCTATTAAAAAAATTGTTAGAGATATTAAGAAAATACTAGCATTTGTTGGCTTGATTGATTTTAAGTATTCAAAAATAAAAAATTCTACAAAATTCTTTTCAATAGATTCAGAATTTAAAAAAGAAAAAGGCGATAGATTGTTTTCTAGAATAAAAAATTATCAGTTAGTTAAAAAAGGTGAAATAGTAGCAAAAAGAGGGCAAGAATCTATAGTCGCGAAAAAAGATTTTTATCCAATTCTTTTTGGAAAAAATAACTATAAGGATATTTTTGGCTTTCAAGGGAGGATTATAAAAAAATGAAATTCCTAAAAATATGGTTTTGGAGGATTATTTGAGATTAAATCACTATAATTAATCGATTACGGTAAATATTTCTTAGTAAATTGTTTAATGGAGTCTATAGCCTTGAATTTTCTGGAGAAAAAGGTGATAGTTAGAAATGTTACAGATAAAGTAGTAGGCGTAAGAGAAAAATAAGAATTTATAGATATATTTAAAACATAAAATATCAATGTCATTAAGTATCGGAATTGTGGGGTTGCCTAATGTGGGTAAATCCACCTTATTTAAAATTTTAACGAAAAAGCAAGTGTTAATTGCTAATTATCCTTTCG
>CAYYYT010000097.1:0-1906 GCA_964476105.1 uncultured Candidatus Saccharibacteria bacterium
AACATAAAAAAGACCTTGTCTTTTTTATTCAACATCAACAATTAAAATATCATTAGGATTAAAAGCAACATAATCAAAAATATTTACACCATCTTCAGTTCTCGTGTCGGTATTTTCATTTTGTTTTACCCACAAACCATCATATTTATCACGCCATTCTTTTGAATCTTTCGGGTTATCCCAATAGTTAGGTTTTGAATTAAAGATTTTGAAGTTTCTTCCATTAACAAAAACCTTATACAATTTAGAGTTTTTACCTTCTGTTTTTCTACCCTCATGATGATGTTTTGCTTCTTGCGCGTTGCCAAAAAATACACCAACTTCAAAATCTTTCCCGTGAATATTTTTCTTTGGAATTGTGAATTTAGAATTTTCATCTGGCGAAAAATCTGTTCCACGATACAAAAGTAATGGCTCTCCATTTTCATCAAGTATTTTTGTGTAATCTAAATCATAACTATGAATATTAAAACCAGAATTGATAAGTTCTGCGTGCAATTTAGATATTCTATGATTAACTCTGACTTTCTTCTCTTGCCAACTTTTTATCATTTCATCTTTTAGATGTGAGTGCTTTCTAAAATGCTCAATATCCTCATTTAAGTGTTTGAGCCAATCCTCATGAGATTGAAGTTCTTGATATTTTAACCAAAGGTCATATTGTTCTCTGTTATATTTTTCTTTCCAATTTCCAAAAAATTTTATAAATGATGGAGTTCTCGTCATTTTCCATTCAAGTTCTGGCAGGTTAGATTTTTTACCATTGGGAGCAAGTAAATTTCCTTCTTGATCTTTATCTGTTTCAAGAATTTCTACATTTTCAACTTCAGTCATTACCTGTTTGTATAGTTCTTGTTTTTCTAATATATTTTCCTTTTTTTCAAGATTATCAGTTAATTTTAAAAACTGATTGATTGTCGCAATCGCTAAATTATCAGTATCATATTTTCCATTTTTCTTTTGAAAAAAAGAATCTGCTTCTTCTTTTGTATTAAAATATTGATTTTGTTCTACGCCATTTTCTAATTTCAAAGTGTAATAATAATTATTTCCATCATCTGTGGTTTGTAAATCAGATACTATTTCAAAGTTACTGATAAATGGATTTTTTAAAACATCAATAATGCTTTCTATTGTTTGTTTATTTTTTTCTGCAAAAGGTTCATTTTTATAGGGAATATTTTCAAGAAATTGAATGAATTTTTTATTTGAAAGTTCAGAAAGAAATTCATATTCATTAGTTAATCCATAATGATATTCTCCTTTAGAATTTTGCGTTGCCAAAGAGAAAAAATCCATTATTTTATTTCTAATTTCTAGTTCCTCACGTTTTAAAACGTCTTCATTTGGATAAAGAATCGGATTGGTATACACATGAATTGCCTCATGGATTACCATTTTAGGGTCATCTATTGATTCAAATCCTTCAAAAAATCCGTGTCCCGGACCTCCTGTGGTTTTAACAAATTCATCTTGCATACCTTTTTTAGCGATAAAGGCATACTTATTTTTCATGAAAGATTTATTGCTAAGGAGATGATTTCCTAAAATTTTCAAATATGAATCATTGGTTTTTTCAATACTATTTTTTATCGCATCTTCCAACGATAATTTATCAGCAACAAGCTCTCTTTTTCTTGTGTAATCATTGCTTGGCTCTTCAAAGTTTAATGACTCCTTGAAACTATCAAAAGGGTCGTTTTGCCGACCTTGTTCTGATAACCCAATCTTATTAACGGAATTGACTGGCGGTTTTTCCATAGTGCAATTTTAGCATTTTTTACCTTATTTTTCTAGTCATTTTTGGGAGCAGAATTTGTGCGCGAACGGGAGGGTGGGTCAAGTACAATAACAAAATAGGAATTTCTGCTTCGCAGAAATATCAATATTGTATTTTCTTTCTTAA
>CAYYYT010000098.1:0-1894 GCA_964476105.1 uncultured Candidatus Saccharibacteria bacterium
TTATATTCCTTTAAAAAGAGCTGAATCACCCACCACCTTCACATCAAAATATTATCAACAATAACTTTATGCGTCAATCTGTCGCATAATAAAAATTGTCCTACACCATAAAAAACTTTTTATTAATACTTGTCGCATAATTGAAAATGAATTATAATGAAGCTATGACAAAAGAAATTAAGAAAATTCTAACGGTAGCAGAAATTACGAATCAAGATGGATGTTTTGATTTGCAGTTTCGAAAAGATGTTCGGCACGAACGCTCTGGCTCCCCTACTTACTATCGCTGGAAAATTCAGTTTGTTATCACTTGCCCAAAAGAACAAATAAAAATACTTCAAAAAGTAAAACGAGAACTTGCCTGCGGAGAAATTTATACCACGAAAAATCAGTCTCGCTTTTGCGTGCAAACCATTGATAATATTATTGAAGACATCGTCCCCTACTTTACCAAAAATAAACTTTCAGGAAATAAAAAAAGAGATTTTGAACTTTGGAAAAAAGCCGTAGAAATTATTGCGGAAAATAAAGGTAAAAAAATCTTAGCCTGGAAAAAAAGTGACTTGAACGCCTTAATTCAAATTCATACTTCAATCGCACAATACAAACAAAAACCTCGCCAAAGTAAATGGGCTGATATGGCAAAAACCTTTGCTAATAACTAAACTTAAAAAAAACCGCGCGCCAATGGCGCGCGGTTTTTTTATTTTCCGAATCTTCTTTTGCGTTTATCAAATTCTTCAAGCGCCAAATCTAAATCTTCTTTGGAAAAATCTGGCCAAAGTTTTGGTGAAAAATAAAGCTCTGCGTATGCTGCCTGCCACAAAACAAAATTAGATAAACGTATTTCTCCGCCAGCGCGAATAATAAAATCTGGCTCATCTTGATCAGCTAAACACAGATGCTGAGCCAAAATTGATTCGGTAATCTCTGTAGCCTCAATTCCCTTTTGCATCATCTTTTGAGTGGCCTGCAAAATATCCCATCGACCACCGTAACTGACGGCTAGATTTAATCTTAATTTCTGATTGCCGGCGGTTTTTGCTTCCACATTTTCAATAACCTTTTTTAAAGAATCTGATAATTTTTCTTTTTGCCCGATAACAGACACTCGCACACCTTCTTTATTGAATTCATCAATCCCCTCACCCAAATATTTTTCAAATACATACATTAAAAAATCAACCTGCTCTTTTGGGCGTTGCCAATTTTCACTAGAAAATCCAAAAACCGTTACCGTTTTTACTCCAGCGTTTTGAGACCAACGCAAAAAATCATTAAATTTATCTTTACCCTTCAAGTAACCTTCTTGGATAGAAAAACCATGTTCTTTAGCCCAACGACGATTGCCGTCAGGAAATAACACGATGTGTTTTGGGATATTCATCGAAAATTACAATATACAACATACAAATTACAAACATATTTTGAATTTATTTGTAATTTGTGATTTGTTATTTAGAATTTAATATCTGGATTGGTGGTCGATCTTGATACTTTGCTATTATATAACCGCTGGCAAAAGAAAACAACACCAAACCCATAACGAGCAATACTAATAAAATAGTATCAAGATGAGTTTTGACAAATTCTATGATTTTTGGTAACATGGATATATCTTAAATATTTAACTACTATGTCAACAAGTAAATCATCAGGAGCAACGAGGCTTGGCCGAGACTCCGCCGCACAAAGACTTGGCGTAAAAATTTACGCTGGGCAACCTGTTAAAATTGGTATGATTATCATTCGCCAACGAGGAACCAAATATGTTCCAGGAAAAAATGTGAAAATTGGCTCAGACGATACTATTTATGCCATGAAAGACGGTGTGGTGAGATTCTCAACAAAGTTGAAAAAATCTTTCAACAATACTCAACGCCATGCTAAAGAT
>CAYYYT010000099.1:0-1814 GCA_964476105.1 uncultured Candidatus Saccharibacteria bacterium
GCTAAAAGAATATTGCGTTTTACGTAAAAAATTATTTGAACGTTGAGTCTGCCCGGTTAATGGTCTTGGCTATTTTATTCTGGGGTTCATTTAACAGTTTGAGATTCGCAATACTCATTTCCCATTAAGTACATCGTTAGCGTGGGAATATAGAGCTTTTAAACCATTTTATAGGCGAGTGGTGAGTGTACAATGTGACATTAACGACAAACCGATTGCATCTTCGGCTATTGCAGTCGGGTGATACTGAAAACTTAGCAATATTGAATAGTGATTCAGCTGTCCGGCAATTTTTTCCTGATGGCGTTCAAACTCAGGAACAAACTGAAACCCGCGTTCAAGAATTAATACGGGTTTACCAAAATTTAGGATTACCTTGCTTTGTGATATTTGAATTAGCCACTGGTGAATTTGTCGGGAGAGGCGGTTTCGGACCTTTTGATGGCGAGGTGGAGGTAGGTTATCTGCTTCACAAAAAATATTGGGGTAAAGGTTATGCCACCGAAGCCCTGACGGCTTTATTAGCATGGGCAAAGCAACATATTGAAGTTGAGCATATAATCGCCATCACGCCCGCCGATCATACCGCATCGCAACGGGTTATCCGTAAATGTGGCATGGTAAACTATAAGAACGCCCCTGCTTTTGGGATTAGTTGTAATTTTTATCGTATAGGAAATAATTAGTTCGGATTTTGAACTGTAGAGAGAAAAATTACCAATTAAATTTACCAAAAAAGCCACCCAAAAAAGGAGTTCCAGAGTCAGACTAGTTTAATATAATAATCCACTCAATTGAAAAATTACTCATGAAATGAATCTTCTTTTTTAAGGTCAGTTAATGGACGCGCCTACTATTCGAGAATTGCCAACTTTTTCAAGATCTTCTTTTTCAAATTCGCGGTCACTTCGCAGTATAGATCAAATTAAGGATAAAATAGAACGATATTTGCAAGAATCTGTTTATTATTTTTCACCTACACTTTCGACTATCATATCAGATATCAGTCGGGTATTAAATATATCAGAAAATGATATTGAAGCGGAGGAGGCGCAGAATTGTTTAACGTTAAAATTTAAATATCCAATTGAACCGAATACCTCTTCTGTTTACAAAGTGGAACTGGAAAGGATCAGCAATGGTGTGATATATAAAGGTATTCACGAGGAGGATGCGGTATCTGATACGGCGGTTGCCACGAATTACACTTCTAACGCCCAAAAGCGTGGAAGATGCGACAGTAACATCTGTTCTTCCAATGCGATAAAAAGACACAAAACAGCCAGCCAGCCTTTTGATTTGGAAGAAATTATAAATAGATTAAATCTTCAATTAGCGCCGAGTAAAATTGAACTAAAGAAAACTTTCATTACGAGCATCGGTAAAAATGGGGGAAACTTAAGAAATTCTTTTAAACTGGCTCTTTTAGAATTGCTAGAAGAAGATGAAAGAGGAATAAGTTTCTTAGCTAAATATATTATAGCTATCTGTGAGCTAGGATTTAGTCCTGCTAATATATCTTCTATGTTGGCCGGGGCTAGAGTTAATTTCAAAGATGCGCTTATCCAATTAAAAGAAAATGCCGAAGCGCTATTAAAGCTGAAATTTCAACCCGAGAATATTTCCAGCATGTTAAGGGGCGCTGGGGTAAAAATAGGCGAAGCCAGCCGACAATTGCAGAAAAATGCCGAAGCGTTATTGGAGCTGGGCTTTGAACCCGAGAATATTTCCAGCATGCTGCATGGAGCTGGGGCAAAAATAGGCGAAGCCAGCCGACAATTGCAGGAAAATGCCGCAGCGCTATTAAAGCTGAA
>CAYYYT010000100.1:0-1803 GCA_964476105.1 uncultured Candidatus Saccharibacteria bacterium
TGGAGAAGAGTATGGCCCATGCATCGATCCCACAAACCGACTCCCTTCGGGAAAATTCTGACGAATCTCATCAAACTTTTGATGAGCATCCCTGGGACTTTCCGCATCAACAGTGATTGGATTGTCCCTTGATGAATAGTCCAATGAATCATCGACAAAGAACCAAGCGTATGTGCGATACTGTGTCATACCTGCCTCCCTGTAAAAGGAATCCCAAAAAAAGACAGAACATTACCTTGATAACAATTTATACCATAAATTAAATAATGTCAATAGTGAAATTTAGTCTATTACTTGATAGTATAAAATCGTCAATTCATAATTCATAAATCATAAATCTTAAATCATAACTCTAAAACTGTGCCCCGAATAAAAGCTTAGCTTTTTACGGGGTACCCCGTAAAAATTTTGATACGGGAATCAAGTTAAAGACTAATAGCATTAATTTAAATTTCGATAAACCAACTCACCGACGGTGTATCAAAATTTTGTACTGGGGTGACTAAAAAAACTCGACTTATTATTTTACTCATTTGTGCCAGCCTTTTTGTCATCATTACGCCGATGATTATTTTTTATTCTCTCGGATACCGTATTGATTTTGAAAATAAAAAAGTGGTTGCTACGGGTGGTATTTATGTCAAAGCTAATCCACTGGGCGCTGAAATTACTATTGATTCACGCACTGATAAAAAAACAAATATTTTCTCAACCTATGTTTTTGTGCAAAATTTAATTCCTAAAAAACATAGCGTTACCATTAAAAAAGATGGCTATTTTGAATACCAAAAAACCTTAGATGTGAAAGAAAATGAAGTTACTAAACTAGAACACGTTACCCTTTTTAAAAAAGATTTGGCTTTTTCATTAGCGCCCAGTGACGCAGAATCCCCTTTTACAACCCTAAAGCCAGAACCAAACTATACCTTAAAAAACAATAACCTTTACGCTGCAAAAATTACTACCCCTATCATTAAACAAATTGTCGCTTTTGAGGAAAATGGCGGACTCTTATGGCTTGGCACAGATGGTTTTATCTATCAATCAAATCAAATTGGAGAAAATGTCCAAAAGCTCAGTCAAACACCACTGACTATCAATAAAAAAAATACCTACCAATTGCACCAGTTTGGTAAAAATATCTTTGTCAAAGAAAATAATAATTTACTACTTTTATCTGAAAAAACAGGGGCATTTACGCCATTTGCTAGCGATATTATAGATGTTAAAAATTCTCCTGATAACCAAAAAATGGCCTATTACAGCGCTAACACGCTTGGTATTTACTACGCTACCAATGACACCGATTCCTATGACCACCCTCAAAATGTTATTTTAAAAACCACTACCGAACCTCTAAAAAATATCTTTTGGATTAATAGTGATTATGTGCTTTCAATCACAGAAAACACTATGAGCATTGTTGAAATTGACGCACGCAATAATGTAAACACCGTTGCTCTGCCAGAAACCATACAACTAGCAGATAACCAAATGATAAGCTTAAAAGACGCTCAAATTCTTTTCAATAACACTGATAAAAAAATCTACCTTCTTTCTGGTAAGACCACCCTTGTCTCCGAACGCCTCATTCCGTAAACAAGGCAAAAAGCGTCCCGATAAAAATCGGGACGCTTTTTTTTGACGCTAAAACAAAAAAAACGGGCGCCCGGCAAATGCCTCGCGCCCTTTTACTATTCGCACCCCCAGGCTTCTTGCCACAGGGTTAGGTCTTTTTGACCTATTCCCTCACCAAAACTACAAATTTCCTTCCCGTCCTTGCGTAATGCTATCCCACGCGCC
>CAYYYT010000101.1:0-1789 GCA_964476105.1 uncultured Candidatus Saccharibacteria bacterium
ACCGACATTACTGCAGAAGAAAGACTTTTGAGAAGTATTATCGGCGAAAAGTCTCGTAAAGTAAAAGATACTTCTATGAGTGTGGAAAACGGAAAACGTGGACGGGTTATAGGTGTAAAAGTTTTTGATCGTACAAAAGGCGATAACTTAGAGACTGGTATTTTAAAACGTATTCACGTTGAAGTTGCACAACTTAGAAATATCCAGGTGGGTGACAAACTTGCAGGTCGTCACGGTAACAAAGGTGTTATCTCAGTGATTTTACCTCAAGAAGAAATGCCATTTATGGCTGACGGTACTCCTATTGATATTGTACTTACTCCGCTTGGTGTACCTTCTCGTATGAACCTTGGTCAAATTTTAGAAATTCATTTAGGTCTTGCTGCTGGAACGCTTGGCTATCAAGCAATAGTTCCACCATTCCAAGGAGCAACTCCAGAAGAAATTGCACAAGAACTTAAAAAAGCTGGTTTCAACGAAAACGGAAAAGTAACTTTATTTGATGGTCAAACAGGAGAAAAATTTGAGCAAGATATTGCGGTTGGTATTATGTACATGTTGAAACTTCACCACATGGTTGAAGATAAGATTCACATGCGTTCGACTGGTCCTTACTCATTAATTACACAGCAACCTCTTGGTGGACGTGCGCAAGGTGGTGGACAAAGATTGGGAGAGATGGAAGTGTGGGCATTGGAAGGTTATGGTGCTGCTTATACACTTCGTGAAATGTTGACTGTAAAGTCTGACGATATTGTGGGACGTACTAGAACATTTGATGCGATTATTAAAAATGAAGAAATTCCAGAACCAGGTATTCCAGCTTCGTTCAATGTTTTGAAAAATACTTTGCGTGGTCTTGCTCTTGATGTGGGAATTCTAGGTGGAGATAGAGAAGCTTCTGATGAATATCTAAAAGCTGAATATCTCAAGAATCGTGGGGTTGATATTGATGAACAAGTTGGTGTAGATGAAGAAGATATGGGTGATCTTCATGAAGTTGACGAAGAGGAAGATTTTAAAGAATAGATTTGAAGAAATAAAATATTTCGTGTAGGGCGAATAAAAAGAAACCGACGGGTCGCGTCCCGAAATTACCAAAGCAAAAATTTTTAAATTATGCAAAATAAAAAAATAGTAAGAAATAATTTTAAAGAGATCCAACTTAAAATGGCGTCTCCATCAAAAATAAAAGATTGGTCTTATGGTGAAGTTTTGAAACCAGAAACTATCAACTACCGTACAGGAAAAAGTGAGCGAGGAGGACTTTTCGATGAGCGTGTTTTTGGTCCTACAAAATCTTTTGAATGTTATTGTGGGAAATATAAGCGTATCCGTTACAAAGATATTATTTGTGAAAAATGTGGAGTTCAGGTTACAGATTCTATTGTTCGTCGTGAGAGAATGGGTCATATTGAGCTTGCAACACCAGTTTCTCATATTTGGTATTTGAAAGGTACTATTCCTGCGCCACTTTCACTTGTGCTCGGTGTACAACAATCTCAATTAGAAAAAGTAATTTATTTTGCTGGTTATATTGTTACAAAAGTTGATGAGCAAGAAAAAGCGAAACTTTTAAAAGATTTAGATAATGAATTCAAAGACAAGCTTGGTAATGCAAAAGACGAAGAAACAAAAGAAAAATTGCGTGAGCTTTTGACTCAAGCAAAAGAAGAAATTAAAAGTATTGCACTTTGGCAAGTTCTTGACGAAGTAAAATACAATAAATATGCTGGCCGTTACTCAAATGTTTTTGAAGATGGAATTGGTGCGGAAGCTGTTTATGAAA
>CAYYYT010000102.1:0-1786 GCA_964476105.1 uncultured Candidatus Saccharibacteria bacterium
GGATTTCTTACAAAACCGAGGGTTTTGTAAAAGGCGCGAAGCGCCGCTGGTTCTAATTCGCTGAAAGCGAATGGATCCCTGCTGGGTGCACACTTTACCTCGCGCGACTCGCTCAGTGTAAAAAATCAATGGATTAGTGCGAGGTACTCGACAAACAAACAAAAATATATTATACTACAATTCATAAATAAAAACCTAAAACTATGTTAAATAAAGAGAAAAAAACCAAGTTAATCCAAGAACACGCTATCAATGAAAAAGATACTGGTTCTTCAGATGTGCAAATTGCTTTATTGTCAGAAGAAATTGACAGTTTAGTTGCTCACTTAAAAGATCATCCTAAGGATATTCACTCAAAGCGAGGATTGATTCGCATGGTAGTGAAAAGAAAGAAACTCTTAGCTTATCTTCAAAAAGAAGACGAAAAGCGATACAAGAGTATCATTAAAAAGTTAGGACTCAAAAAATAAAGCTAGAAAATAGAAAGTAGCAAGTAGAAAGTAGAATGGTGGCGCTCTGATGTTTCGTATTCTATATTCTATTTTCTAAATTCTAACGTTATGGCAGTTAAACCAAAAGAACAACGAGTTGAAGTTTTAATCGATGTACAGAATTTATACTATTCTGCCAGAAATTTATATCACCAAAAAGTTAATTTTGCGGAAGTCTTAAAAACCGGCATCTCCGGTAGAAAATTTATTCGAGCTTTTGCGTACGTAGTGCGCACAAAAACCGGCGAAGAAAAGCCGTTTTTTGATGCACTGACTAAACTGGGTATTGAAACTCGCGTGCGTGATTTGCAAGAATTTTACGGCGGGGCCAAAAAAGCCGATTGGGATGTGGGGATTGTTATTGACGCCATTAGAACCGCCGCCAGTTTAGATGTGATTGTTTTAGCTTCAGGTGATGGTGATTTCATTCCCCTGGTAGAATATCTTAAAAACCAAGGCAAACGCGTGGAAATTTTGTCATTTGGGAAAACCACTTCACAAAAATTAAAAGAAGCCGCGGACGAATTTATAGATTTAGATGAAGCCACCGATAAATTTTTATTAAATAAGTAGAAATCCTCTCGCACTGTCGCAAAATTTTATTTCACTTCGTGAAGTTTTGCAACAGTGCGGGATTTATATATTTTCTTTCACTTCGCTTCAGGCAGACATTCGTCTGAAAATATAAATAAAAATAATTTGCGAGAATAATTTGAGGAGGTCAGTTGAATATTCCCAATATCCATTGGGGCTATGCAAATGAAATTCTCTTTTCTCTCGCACAAAAAGATGATTAAAGATACGTTTGAGTTAAAAATTGGGGAGAAGGTTTTAAAGGTTCAATTAAATGACTGGGCGATTCAGGCTTCTGGATCTTGCTTGGTAAGTTTTGGAGAAACTTCGGTGATCGCCACCGCAGTTATGTCTTCAAAAAATGTGGATGGGCAAGATTTTTTCCCATTAACCGTTGAATACGAGGAAAAGTTTTATGCGGCTGGTAAAATTTTGGGTTCACGCTTTTTGAAACGCGAATCGCGACCTTCTGATGAAGCGATTTTAATTTCCCGAATGACTGACCGCGCCGTCCGCCCACTTTTCCCAAAAGATTTTAAAAAAGAAGTGCAAGTGATTGCTACCTGCTTGTCTTTTGATGGCGAAAACGATCCTGATGTAATTGCCATGGTGGCAGCTTCATTGGCATTGTCACTTTCTGATATTCCTGGAAAGTTTCCGCTGGGAGCTTTGCGAATTGGAAAAGTAAATGGAAATTTTGTTATCAACCCAAGCTATCAAGA
>CAYYYT010000103.1:0-1782 GCA_964476105.1 uncultured Candidatus Saccharibacteria bacterium
AATATTGGGCATATACAATTTAGAAACCTGATTACCAAGATTTTTTCTCGCTATATTTAATGAGGCGTCTGCTCGAGCAATAGCAAAATCTAAAGAAGCTACGTCTTTACCTTGAGCGTATAATTTTTCTCGCTCTGTTTTCACTTTAGCAACAACCATTTCAAGTTGACTAAGCGTATGAGCAAAATCATTAGTCCAAGATAAATTGGTTTGCTGAAACTGCTCAATGATATCTTTAGCTAACTGGCGTTTTTTTACATCGCTAATCTGATTTAAGCTTCCCGCCATATTGGCAAGACTGTCTTGATATTGAAGCGCCAAACGACTACGACGATCTTGTATTTCCAAATCAAATTGACGTGCATTATTTTTTGCCAAAACCTCAAAACGACTAGCTGTTGGAATTTCAACCATAGTTTGAGCTGACGCCACGGGCGCTAAAAATAATGCTATGCCAAGGCTGACCGTATAAAA
Organism: uncultured Candidatus Saccharibacteria bacterium; assembly: GCA_964476105.1. Classification (GTDB taxonomy): domain Bacteria; phylum Patescibacteriota; class Minisyncoccia; order Minisyncoccales; family Staskawiczbacteraceae; genus VGLO01. Next base: position 475 of record CAYYYT010000103.1, read on the forward strand.
AATAGTTTTTGGAAAAATCTTCATACGTCTTTAGTATACAATAAAATTATTTAATTTTAAAACTACCCAAAAATTGCATTACCCCTTCAAGCATGATATTTCCGGTATCATTTTTTGACGATGCCAAAGTGTACATAATCTGATGATTTGCATCGCGAGAATCTTTATTACCAAACGCATCCTGGCAAGCAATATACAAAACCTTTACTCCATCAGCTCCTAAATTTGGCATCTGACAAGTTTGGGTATAACCTTTTATCGGACCACAAATTACATCATTTGCCATTTCATCAAAACTCTTATCTTCAGTTGCGATGCGACAGTTTCCTAATTTATTCAAATCAAAAGTAATTTTTGGAGTAGCAGTTTTAATAGTAGATCGATCTTCGGGATTAATGTGCAGTGGTGTTAGTAATAAACTTTCAGGGTTTATGGTTGGAAAAACCATATAGCTTTGCAATTCATTTCCCACATCCGTAATTCTAAATTGATAACTATGACCTAAAGCTACCTGAGAAAATACTACCGCATATTCATCTTCACTATACCCACCCACTGGCAGTGAAATTTTATCAGCGTCAGCAGAAATATCTTTACCCATTCCCGATGCAAAAGTACCCGTTTTTGTAAGCAAAGATTTTGTTGCCTCCCCATCAGTTATATTCTGAGAATTAACGAGCGCCACCCGCACGCCATCCGGCATCACCTTTTTCCAGGGCGCGTTGTCTTCTTTATATTCTAGGCGACGCGTGATATTTCCCGCCACGGTTCCACTGTTTAAAACTTGAAAACGCAAACGCACCATTTCTCCAACTGGCACATCAACATTAGTATCTTCGTCAGCATAGGGGCTGGCAAGATTAAGCCCCGCATCATCTTTATAAATTCTAAAATGAGTTTGCACAAAATTAGGAGCTGTTCCACTGCCACCGCGCACATAAGGAACATCAAAAATCCAACCCGTGTTACCCGTCAATCCCACGGAATGCGACCCTGCGTACCATTGCGCTCCACCCGTTGCCGATGAATCTTGTAATACCAAATAATCAGCTGTAACGGTTCCGGAAGATTTTGATAAACTGGCTGGCAGTCCCGAAGAAGAAGCGTTAATTGAAATGGTGTTCCCCGCACTACCTGTGGCGGTAAAAGTTCCGGCAACCGTTTGCGTTGAACCAGAAACAAAAGTCACCGACTTTGGCGCACCAATCGTCACATTATTAAAAGAATTATTACCACTCATGGTTACTCCTCCACAACCTCCTCCTGTAATAGTAACAATATGGTAACTACCACTGCCACCAGCACATG
>CAYYYT010000104.1:0-1781 GCA_964476105.1 uncultured Candidatus Saccharibacteria bacterium
TAGATACTGATTTAATTAACATTTTACAGAAGGTGCATTTAGAACTTTCCACGCGGAAAGTTCTTTTAGTTGGGCATTCTCAGGGCACTTTTTATACCAATTTAGCCTATGATTATTTAATACATCATGGAGTGGCGCCCAAATCTATTGCTGTTTATAATATTGCTACGCCTGCCAATCATGTTGCTGGATATGGGGGATATTTAACTTCAGCCAGCGATAATGTGATTAATAAGGTGGTGCGAGATTTAACGATTCAGGGAAATGCCTATCGACCACTGCCAGCCAACATTTATTTGCCAGTTACTTGGAAAGAACAACAAGATCAATTTGGTGGTCATGATTTAAGTAGTGTTTATTTGGCCCGCGCACCGGATAGAATTTTAAGCGAAATGCAAAGTGAAATTCAGTGGCTCAGCAGTGCAAATACCGATGATTCTGGAGAATGTTTTACGGCTCCCAGAGAAAATATGGTGCAAAAGGCTAGCGCTTCACTCTTGGTGATTGGCGACAAGACAACCTCTTTTTTAGTTGGGGCAGGCAATGGTATTAAAAATGCCACCGTAGCTGTCACTGACGCTATTTTTTATGCCGTTGCCGATTTTGTTGATAAGTTTGTAGAAATAGCTAGTGATCCTAATGTTTGGATTGCTGGAGTTGGCGCCCGAACAGATAACTTACCAAAAACCGGTGAGGCAACAATGGTTGCGGTTAATTTAAAAAATCCCTTGCAATACGGGATTTTTTTTGATCAAAAACAAGATGAAATTGATGATTATTTAGAAAAATTAGACCTGCAAAATACTAAAAATGATGTAAATCAAGATGATAAATCAGAAGATGTGACAGAAGACATAGCCAAAGATACGCCAGTGGTTTTGGCTAAAGCTAGTAAAGGTGCGAGGACTATTTTCCCTAAAATTTTAATTTCTGAAGTGCAAACCGCCGGCGCCACCGATAGCAAAGAAGAATTTGTGGAACTTTACAATCCCAATGATTTTGAAATTGATCTTGGTAATTGGTATTTGCAACGAAAAACCAAAGGAGCTTCAAGTTATACTACCTATGTGCCAAGTAATATATTAGTTGGTAAAAAAATTGGCGCGCATAACTTTTTGTTAATTGCGCGCCAGGGATATTTTTCTAGCATGGCAGATGTGGTAACTGATAATGCTTTGACGGATGACAATGCTTTAGTACTTAAAAACCCAAATGGTGAAATTTCTGACAAATTGGGTTTTGGGCTGGCTTCTGATTTTGAAAATTTGCCAGCACTAAATCCGGCGCCATCAGAAAGTATTGGTCGCACGCAAGACGAAAAAGATACCGAGAATAATTCCGTGGATTTTTTGGCAAATGTCCCAACGCCAAGATCGGTCAATGTTATAAAAATTCCTAGCGAACCTAAGCCTCCGGTTGTCTTAAAAAATATTTTAATTAATGAAATTCAAATTGATGGCGTGGCTGGCACAGGAGGAACAGATGATGATTGGGTAGAGCTTTACAATCCCAATGACGAGGATGTTTCTTTGGCGGGATATTCATTGCAAAAACATAGCAAAGACAGTCCGTGTTCTCTGGCTAAAAGTTTTTACCATAAAAATTTTGATGATTCGGCAGTGATTAAAGCGCACGGATTTTTCTTAATTGTTTCAACAAAAGCTAACGCTACATTAAAATCAATGGCGGACATGACGGCAAGCTTTGCGCTCAGCGACGACAATACGATTTATTTAGTTTCTGCTAAAGATAATCTTATTGCTGGTAACGAATCAACGATT
>CAYYYT010000105.1:0-1777 GCA_964476105.1 uncultured Candidatus Saccharibacteria bacterium
CACCTAGCCAATGTGGGTCTTTATTATTATCTAAAAACATAGCTGGACCCTCTATGGCCATGCTTTGAAAAGGTATGCCTAAATTTTCTATACTACCACTACTTGCTGCACTAGCGGTGAGGTTTATATTTGCCAATAGATTATGAATAAAATTATTTGTAGTATTGTATTTTGACCAAGCAAAAACCACAAAACAAAACACAACAAATACACTAACTTTGCCAATTAAAATATTTTTAGGCTTCATATTACAATTGTAGCAAATGAAAACCCCTTGGTAAACAGGGGCTTATTTGAGAGTTTTGATTGGGGGCTATGCAGGTAGCCTCCAGCCTTTTATGGTTACGTAAAGTGTAAGACATAAAAGGTAGATATAGCAGATGATGTGCACTACCCACAATTCAGGGTATTTAAATTCCCACCTTGTGGTGGTAAAAAGTAAAAACAAAGAAAGAAATGTGAATACGTGAAGATAACTTTTTTTGATAATTGAGTAGTAATTAGAAAATTTTACTAGCACAATTCCAAAAATTATAATTATTACCACTTCAGCAAACCTTAGGTCAGCCCACACTAGGCTGATTTCTTGTTTTGCTTGGTCTGTATTTACAAACCAAAAATTGGCTAAGCTTAAGCTTAGCACAACCAATGAGAGTATTTTTTTCATACGTTTTCTTTTTATTTTAGCATTAAAGAAGTAAAATGTCAAACAATTTAGGGTGTTAATTTAAGCAATATAAAAAAATATACCAAAAACCCGAGAGTGAACCTCGAGTTTTTTGGTATTGCTCCCGAATTAAAACCTTTGCAAACTTTTGAAATCATTTTGCCAAATCTGATACACAAATCCAAAAAGCGAAATCTGACCTGACCGCCTCGCTTCGCTCGGCGGAACGCTCGGGCGTGGCGGAATTCCTCCCCCCAACCCCCTCCTTCCGCCACGCCCTCGCTTGGGCTTCGCAAAAAATTTTCGGCGGCTATTAAATCTTACCAAAAATCCCCAAAGTCTTCTCGTCAATATCTGTTCTCGTTCCCCACAAATCGCGACGCATAGCGGCGGCGGACTTTATGTAATTTTCGTGATTGGGATTTTTGGAAAATTCCGCCATTGATTTTATGACTTCATCGTTAGCAAAAAGAATAGCGTTTAACATTTCAGTTTTTAGTTCATCTTTGACATCTTCAATGTCCTTAAAATCTGGGCGGAATTTTTTGGTTTTTTCTAAACCTCTCTCTGGGTCAAGCACGGTTAGCATTTGTATCAAAATTGCTCCATATCTTGCACGCTTCAATTCGTGAATGTCGGTTTTCAATTCCTTTTGGTGTTGGAAACGAGATTGAAAATACGCACCAAAGAAACCGCCGCCAAAAGCAGTTAAAAGAATGATTATAATTTGAAAACCAACATTATCCATATATTGATGACAAATTATTTTCTGAATTCGCACTTGCCAGTGGACACAATTGTCCCCGTTCCGAGTGTTGCAATATCAACAAACTCTCCCTTATTTCCTAGAACATCGCCAGTCGCAACCTTAAACAACATCGCTTGACCTTGCGACGGAATAAATTGCGTAAACTCTCCCGATTGATTTACTTCAACAGGATACGGGTCGCAACCCTTAGCGTCACACCTAAAATATGTTCCGCTTTCTGTTCCATAATCTACGAAAAAGTAAGTAGCTGGAGCGACTGACGTACAACTTCCACCACCACAATCAAAGCGACTTGTTGGAAAACAGGAAAGCTCCGCAATATCTGCCATAGCAGAGTGTTG
>CAYYYT010000106.1:0-1763 GCA_964476105.1 uncultured Candidatus Saccharibacteria bacterium
GGCGTTCGTCTGAGTTTCCTTCTTTTTCAGAGAAGATAAGCTTTCCATCTTTTGGAAGGGCAGTAACGATTGTCACTGCGAGTTTCTTTCCAACAAGTTTCTTAAGTTCCTTCAAGATTTTATCCTTGTCAGAATCTTCAACGCGAGGGTAGTGCTCAGGTTTGAGCTGTGATGCTGGAAGGAATCCCGCGATACCTTGCCATTCAATGATGAGTCCACCTTTGTTTGCATCTTTGATTGGAAGTTCAAATACTGTGTGTTCTTTGATTGCTTTTTCAGCTTCGTTCCATATGAGCGCTTGCTTTGCTTCCTTAAGAGAAAGTTCTACATAGCCATCTTCGTTTTCTGTTTCAACGATTTTTGCTTTTACAACATCACCGATGTTCATCTTCTTGATGATTTCGCGTGCGTTGCGGAATTCGCGTCCATAGATAACTCCTGTTCCGTATGGTCCAAGGTCGATATATACAGATGCTTTTTCGATTCCGATAACTGGTCCTTCAATGAGTTTGTCTACCTGAAGTGGGGTAGTGCCTTTGTCGAGGAGAGTATGTATCTCAGAGAGTACTTTTTCTTCGACTACAGCTTGTTCTGCTTTTTTTGCCATAGAAATATAAAAATCCGCCAAATGCGGACTTGCTTTTCGTGCGAAGGTATAAGGGTATTCCCTTAGGGTTATTCTTCACATCGTTTCCGACTGGTAATGCAGTGATACTACTATATATATGTCTATTTGGCAACTGTTCGACCGGTGACGATTGACATAACGACCTTTTTATTTTAGAGTGCTCAAAATTTCTCTAACGTAACCGCATAAATATGAAAAAAGCTAAAACAAAAAAACAACAAGAGTCGTTCCAAAATGGGATGCCGTATGAAGGAATGTTCCAGATTGTGCTCGCAAAAGGTGAGTCAGTACCAGTCAGTATCCTAACTCGCGAAGGGGTATCTCTTTCGAGAGGCGTGCTTACTATTGCATCCGGCCGTATAAAAAAGCTGAACAGTGTATTTGAGATTTTTACCAATACACGAAAGAATTCGAAAGCTTTTCAGCTTGGTTTTGAAAAAGTATCTGAAATACGATACTGCAAACCAAAAGAACTTTGGAAACACAGATAAAACGGTATTTCATAACTATTTTAAAAGGGGTCACTAGGTGGCCTTTTTTCTTTGCCAAAAATCTTTGAGGCAGGTATACTCTTTGCATGATAATCACGTACTTCGGCAACCAGTTTTTCAAGATCGCGCAGGGCGATACAGTTATTGCAATTAATCCACCAGAAAAATATCCATCAAAGTTTGGATCAGTGCTTGCACTTTCTACGACAAATCATCCGCTCTATAACGGATTTGATCGTGTTTCTCACGGAGAGACTGTTCCATTCTGTGTTTCAGGCCCAGGAGAATATGAACATGCTGGAATTTCGGTACAAGGAAAGGGAACAAAAACAGAAATTGATGGAAAAGAATTTAATACAGCTGTTTACTCTTTTGTATTTGAAGATACAAAACTCGGATTTCTAGGTCCAATCAATCGTCCACTACTAGCAGCTGAAATGGAAGTACTTACAAACTCAGATATTTTGTTCGTTCCGATTTCTACACTTGGAGCTGCAAATGCAAACAAGGTGGCAGTAGCTATTGAACTAAAAATAATCATCCCGATGGATTATACAAAAGATGATTTGAAAACTTTTTTGAAAGAAGCTGGTGAAGACAAAGTAGAACCACTCGACAAACTCACTATTCGCCGAAAAGAAATT
>CAYYYT010000107.1:0-1755 GCA_964476105.1 uncultured Candidatus Saccharibacteria bacterium
TTTTGTAAGATTTCCGCCAAAGGATTTTTAGCAGTAATTTTTTCTCCATTGCATTCTAGCATAATATCAAATTCTTTTATTCCAGCCTTATCTGCAGCCGAATCAGGAATAACAGGAGATTCTCCTAGTGCTTCTCGAACTACCATAGCGCCATCTTCAACGGGCAATTTATTGGCCTGAGCCATTTCCTCGGAAAGCAAGACATATTTTACTCCCAAAAATGGTATCACAATTTTTCCAAACTTTTTTACTTCATTTAAATCTTTTTTAGCGTAATTAATCGGAATAGCAAAGCCAATATTTTGCGCGCCCATAATCATAGCCGTATTAATACCAATAACTTTGCCATCCATATTAACTAAGGGTCCGCCGGAGTTTCCTGGGTTAATGGCAGCGTCGGTTTGTACTAAGCCTCGCAAATTTTGCATTTGATGATCCAATCCGCCAAATGCGGTAATGTAACGGGAAAGCCCAGAGACAATGCCAGCTGACAAGGTGTCGCTAAATTCTCCTAGGGCATTGCCAATTGCTAAAACATCTTCACCTAATTGAATTTTATCGGAATCTGCCAATTCTACATAGGGGAAATTTTTGCCTTCAATTTTTAAAACCGCAATATCATTGATGGGATTTCGTGACAAAACTGTTGCGGGATATTTCTCTTTGGGATTGATAATAACCGTGTAGTCAGCGGTGACATCTGAAACAACATGATTAGAAGTTAAAACATAGCCATCGCGAGAAATAATAAATCCTGAACCTCCGCCAATTTGCGTGCTTTCGGTTTTAACACTCATCTTGCCATCTTTTTCTGGCATCGGCATTAAGTATTCTTTTCCGCCGTAGGGGAATGAGTAAAAATCTTCAACCTTAGGTAAATCTTTAGAAACAATAACGGTAATAACTGCCGGACAAACTTTTTTAGCAATTTCTACAATAGGCGAGGCGTATTTTGGCATAAATTTTTGTGAGAGCCACATTTTTTTTGATATGACTAATTAATTACTAAATTATACAGAAATTAAAAAAGCATTGCAAATACCTTGTTTTACGATAAGATTAAACTATTGTTTTGCCTTCATAGCTCAACGGATAGAGCAATTCCGTCCTAAGGAAGAGATGGGGGTTCAATTCCCTCTGAGGGCACTGGAATTTTAGCACCTTCACAAAGGAGTTTTGGAATGGTTTCAGCCAAGCAGTTTGAGGCACTTTGTTCTTTGGTTAATCGTTCGTTTGACGGATCTGTGGCAGCAAAAAGGATTTTACTAGATTTATTAACTAAGTCTGACTATCTTGCAAATCACGTAGAGCTTTCATTCGGCCACGAAGCTTCAAATCGAGAAGACATTTTCGTCGCTATTCGGGATATGATTAGTAATGAAGATGGCATGACGCATTTGAATTTAATCTTAACTGCCATGGGTGCGCCGTTTAGGTTCAGAGTTTTCTGGACTGACGATGTTTTGCATGTGGCATTGGAGTTGATTAATTCTTCTTTGACCGCAGAGCCATTTTTGATTGACTTTGGTGGTTCACGCCAAAGCGACTCCGAATGCTTCACCTCGGATTTAATGGGTGGTGACGCCTAAAACACTAACCCTGAACCTTATACGGTTCGGGGTTTTATTTTTCTTCAACTGGTTGATTTTTGGCGTAAAATGGGGTAGAATACATAATGCGTTAACAACGCTTTTTTTATTGTAAAATATGAATAATTTTGACCTTTTAGTCTTCAAAGCTATTAATGGTTACTCA
>CAYYYT010000108.1:0-1738 GCA_964476105.1 uncultured Candidatus Saccharibacteria bacterium
CAAAAAATGTAGTTTAGCAGTTAATAAAGAGATTAAGGCGGAAAGTCAGGAATGCACTGATTGTTCAGGTACGGAATTTGAAGAGAAAAAAGCCGTTGAAGTGGGAAATATTTTTAAACTTGGCACTAAATTTTCTGCACCCTTTGATTTAAAATTTACGGACAGAGATGGAGAAGACAAGCCAGTTTTAATGGGTTGCTATGGAATTGGTTTGGGTAGACTTTTAGGAGCGATTGTAGAGGCCAGTCACGATGATCGTGGAATTATTTGGCCAAAAAGTGTGGCGCCGTTTCTTGTACATTTGATTTCACTGGAAAATAATCCAAAAGTAAAAAAGGCGGCTCAAAAATTATACACAGATTTACAAAAAGCCGGCATTGAAGTATTATGGGATGACAGGGAAAACAAAACAGCCGGTGAGAAATTTGGCGACTCAGATTTATTGGGAATTCCTTACCGCGTGGTGATTTCCGAAAGAACGCTTAAAGAAAATTCGGTTGAATTTAAAGAGCGTGCGAAAGAGAAGGCGAAACTAGTAAAAGTAAAAGATTTAATAAAAAATGTTCGATAAAATTAAAAAGTGGTTTGCGTTTTTGTCGATGGACATGGCGATTGATTTAGGAACCGCCAATTCATTAGTGTATGTAAAGGATAGAGGAATTATTATTAATGAGCCATCCGTAGTGGCCGTCAATAATAAAACAGGACAGATTTTAGCTATTGGGGAAGAGGCGCGAAAAATGGTGGGACGAACTCCTTCATACATTACCGCAACTCGACCTTTGGTAAATGGTGTGATTTCAGACTTTGAAGTGACCGAGCAAATGCTTAAATATTTTATTGAAAAAGCAGTGCAAGGTTCTCGAAAATGGTTTGGATTTGGCTATATGCCTCGCGTTATTATCGGAATTCCTTGTGGAGTTACTGAAGTTGAACGAAAGGCTGTGCGCGATGCGGCTAAAAATGCCGGCGCACGAACCGTATTTTTAATTGAAGAACCTTTGGCTTCAGCTATTGGAGCTAAGCTTCCGATTCAAGAACCAGGTGGAAATTTTATGGTGGATATTGGTGGCGGAACTACGGAAGTGGCAGTGATTTCTTTGGGTGGAATTGTAGCTTTTAAAAGCTTACGCGTGGCGGGAGATAAATTAAACGATGATATTATTCAGTTTGCGCAAAAAGAATTTAAGCTATTGATTGGCGAACGCACGGCCGAAGCTATTAAAATTAATATTGGTTCGGCTTTGCCAATGAAAGAGAAAAAGGAAATGCCAATGCGCGGACGCAATTTGGTAACAGGTTTACCAGAAGAAGTAGTAGTTTTTAACGATGATATTCAGCGCGCTTTAGATAGATCGGTAAAACAAATTGTAGCGGCGATTAAAACAACAATTGAAGAAACTCCGCCAGAATTATTGGCCGATGTAATGACGAATGGTATTTTCCTAGCGGGTGGTGGATCGCTTTTGAAAGGATTGGATATTTTAATTTCTAAGGAAACAAAAATGCCTTGCAAGATTATTGATGATCCGATGACTTCGGTGGTTCGCGGCGCAGGTATGGCGCTGGAAAATATTGAAACGTTAGCTAACTTAGTAGCAAAGGATGAAGAGTGGGGAGCGCCTTTGTAGGAAGGGTCGCTAGGCGTTCTCGCCAAAAGAGCCCGGGGCGACTAGGCGAGGCACTTTTAGTAAGAACGCCGTCGCTTTGGCGAGTGAACGCCAGTTGCAGAATTTTT
>CAYYYT010000109.1:0-1737 GCA_964476105.1 uncultured Candidatus Saccharibacteria bacterium
ATACACACCTTGCATTCGCAAAGATTTGGCAAGTTCGTTTATTTTAGGTGCAAGTTCAACAACCCGGCGCTCCGCGCTTTTGCAGATAGTTTTATCCCACATATCTACAATAATGAGTGCGGTTTGATTTGGGTCCCATTCAACCAATTTTGTTGTTTCCAAGCTGCGAGCAGGGAATGTTATTTTATATTCCATGATTTTATTCTAACCCAATTACATAAAAACCTTTATCAAGGAGTTCGGGTTGTTCTTCAACCCATGACTTTAAATCAACGTGCCGCAAATGATTTACTTTCTTTTCGATAAACCGGCCGGTGAATTTTCGTTCCGAACCTTGTCCATTCCATTCTTCTAATCGCAAAATATCGCCAACTTCAATATCAAAATCAGCTAAACGCAGCTCATACGTTTTAGAGCCGGTTTGAATAGCATCAAACCATTCGGGTAAAATTTTCTTTGTTACCACTTTCATATACTAATTTTTCATTTAAAAAGTTCGTTCAAGATAACCACTATACGCAACAACTATATCAAGTATATCTTGAAAAGCTTCATTTATTTTGTCTTGCACATCTCCTACCGTTGTGTGGTATCTTATGTAATCATGATCACTTCTAACTCCGGTGAAGAAATCTATTTGTTTTTTTAGGTCGGATTCAATGGTTAATTCTTGAATTCTTTCATTAATGCGTTGAATTCCCAAGATATTGGTTTGATCAAAAACCATTTGCCCACCAATCGGTACCGCTAACATTTGCCATTTAAACCTCAATAGTCCATCTTTTACCAAAGGATATTTGCGTAGCAGCCATTCTCTAATAGCAATATACTCCGCTTGCTTATCAGCGTAGTTTTTACCCTCCACTACATCAAGCAGGAATTGCTTGTATTCTTTCAACTTCTCATAATACTCCTCAACTAATACAGCTTGGTTGGCATTAAGATTAATATATTCAAGGCATTTTTTAGGATCCATAACCACTAATCCCAGTGAGGATTTTAGAGTTTCTGCCTTTTTAATTATTTCCTTATCATCAGTTACAAAAATATCTCGTTTGTTAATTTTATGACCGATGATATGATCAATATCATTAATCTTGTTTTGGTAATGCTTATCCGTTGTTTGAAGGTTAGGGAAAACAATTCTTTTTAATTCTTCTTCTAACTTATCATGCTCCTCACCGGTAAGAACATCCCCGCTATCAAGTTTTGAGGTATCCCAACGAAAGACAGTACCAATTACAGGAAATATCTTAATTCTTTTCAATAGCTCCGTCTTACGTTCGTCATCTTTATCAGTTTCAAAGTCAGTTTCCGCACGCGTTGTAATTGCAATATTCACATCACCTTCGAATCCATATCTAATAATCTCCGATAATTCATCAACGGAAGTAGCGGATGGCGATTTGTAATCGAGAATGTTTATTAAACAATTTGTATCGAACGTAATTTTAATCATTGAACTTAAAGTATCTCTTTCAATTTATTTAAAGCTATGCGGCGCATGCTCATTTCATTCTTTTCGGATTGATCCATTTCGGCAAATGTTTTCGTATGGCCGATTGGTTGGAAGATTGGATCCCATCCAAAACCTTTATCTCCACGGGGTTCTACAAGTTCACCTTCAATAACTCCTTCGAAAAAATCAATCGAACCATCATCTTTCGCAAGTCCAATAATTGCTTTGGCCGTAGCATTATAATTACCAAAGCCTTTTGCGATTTTATACAGCCCATC
>CAYYYT010000110.1:0-1731 GCA_964476105.1 uncultured Candidatus Saccharibacteria bacterium
GAGCAATTACCTCTGGCGTTTCAGTTTTTTCTTTAAAAACAGAAGCAAACCCCATTTTTCCTAGCTTAGCTGATTTATTAACTGCCACAGTGCTCTGTTCGGCAGTGTGTCGTGGTTTCATATGTAGGTAGTAGGTAGATTTAAGCCCCTTTCTCCAGGCAGAAGAATAAATATCCATCGTTTTTTCAATATCGCGGTCATCTAAATACATATTTCGGCTTAGTGCTTGATCAACCCATTTTTGCGCGCGAGCAGCCACTTCAATAAAAGCATAAGGAGAAACTGAGAATGAAGTTTTATATACTTCGCGAATATGCAATGGAATTTCTTCGATACTAGAAATATCTCCCTGAAGTTCAATAATTTTGGTTTTAACCATATCCCACAAATTCATATTTTTCAGTTCAGTTACCAAATTGTGATTGATATCAAGATACTTTCCAGAAATTTTATTTCTTGAAAAAACCTGCGCAAATCGTGGGTCAATTCCTGGAGTAGTTCCGGCAACTAAACCAATATTAGCGTTCGGCGCCACGGCCATGAGCGTTGCGTTTCTCATGCCATTTTTTACTTTGGCACGCAAAGCATCCCAATCAAGCCAATTTTGTTTTGATTTTTTGTCAGTATCAATGGTAACTCCGCGTTCATTTTCTAAAACTTGCATGGTATCAATTGGCACTTTTCCTTTTGACCATTCTGAACCAGCAAAATTTTTATACAAACCGCGCTCTTGTGCCAAATTTGCCGATTCGTCAATCGCCATATAACTAATGAATTCAAAAACTTTGTCAGCAAAATCATAGGCATGAGGACTGTCGTAAGGAATGCCCAGTTGTTCAATAGCATCAGAAAAACCCATAATTCCCAAACCGATAGCGCGGTTTTCAGAATCGGATTTTTTCGCCTCTGGTACCGGCAAAATGTTAATATCAATTAAGTTATCAAGTTGACGAACCGCCAATCGGGCTGATTCTTCTAATTTTTGCCAATCCATTTGTTTTTTTCGCAAATGAGTTGCTAAATTTAAAGAAGCTAAATTACAAACAGCAATATTATCCTTATCTTGTGGTAAACAAATTTCGGTACACAAGTTAGACATGTGAATGGTACCAGTATTGTTGTTTAGGGCGCGTAAATTGATAGAATCTTTCCAAACTAGCCAAGGATGGCTGGTGGTTTGCAAAGCAACTAAAATGGCGCGGTATTGTTCGGTCGCAGGTACTTTTTTAAACATTCGCAGTTTTCCTTCTTCGGCCATTTGGATATATTCGTTGTAGCGTTTGGAAAAGGCTTTTCCGTATAATTCATTTAAATCAGAAACTTCTTTGGGGTCAAACATATACCAATCTTGGCGGTTTTCTACGCGTTTCATAAATTCATCAGAAAGATAGGCAGCGGTGTCAGCGGTTCGCATTCTTAAATAGTCATCGCCGGCGTTGTGTTTCCATTCTATAAAGTCAGGGAAATCATAGTGCCAGTTTTCCATGTAAAAACAAAGGGCGCCCTTTTTCTTGCCACCGCGTTGAATGGCTCGAATAGCGGTATCAATAATTTTGGCAAAAGGAGTTGGTCCAGATGAAGTCGTGTTATTGCTGGAAAGTGGTGATCCAATAGCGCGAAGTTTTGTTAATGAAGCGCCTAGTCCGCCCGAAGCCTTAGAAAGCATCATTACATCGGCCACCGATTTGGAGATGTGTGCCATATCGTCATGAATTTCTAATAAAAAGCAGT
>CAYYYT010000111.1:0-1724 GCA_964476105.1 uncultured Candidatus Saccharibacteria bacterium
TCAAGAACGTAAATTTCAATGTTGAAAATATGCGTGTTGGCGATCGAACTGACTTTGATAAATTGTCACTTGAAATTGAAACCGATGGAACTGTTACTCCAGAAGATGCCTTTTATGATGCTGCAGAAATTTTAATTAAGCATTTTTCTATTATTGCTGAAAATCGACCAGCAGTATCTTTAAAAGAAGAGTCAGTAAGTGAAGAAACTCCTGCAAAAGAAAAAAAGACCAAAGAGAAAAAGGCTACTAAAAAAACCAAAAAGTAAAATCCCATGCGAAAACGAAATAAAGGTAGAATATTATCACGACCAAAAAATCAAAGAAAAGCCTTGCTAAGAAACTTAGCAAACAGCCTTTTTTTACACGGTAAAATTAAAACAACCGAAGCTAAGGCAAAAGAATTACGATCGGTAGCAGAAAAGTTTATTACTCGTGCTAAAGATGCTAAAGCTCACAACCAACGCGTTTTGGCAGTTGATTTGAATGTGCCAGTGGTTAAGAAATTGGTTTCGGAAATTGCTCCTCAATATAAAACTCGACCAGGAGGATATACGAGAATTATGAAATTAGGACCACGAAAGTCTGATGGAGCGAGAATGGTAATTATAGAGCTTGTGAAATAAGCTATATGATTAATGGTGCGGTTGGTATAAAAAATGCGTTTTCATACCTCCCTTACTAATAATTATTGAATTAGTTAAATAAATATCTATGGAAGTAATAAAAAGAGAAAATCATATCATTGATGCCGACGGAAAAATCTTGGGAAAGCTTGCAACTCAAGTAGCTGTTTTGCTTCGTGGAAAAAATAAAGTTGGTTTTGCTCCTCATAAAGATATGGGAGACTTCGTTATCGTGAAAAATGTTGATAAGATGAAATTTACCGGTAAAAAGTTTGAAGACAAAATTTACTACCACCACACCTTATATATGGGAGGATTGAAACAGCAAACAATGAAAGAAGTATCAGAAAAGAAAGGATATTCAGAAATTTTAAGAAAAGCGGTAATGGGAATGTTAACCAAGAATACTTTAAGAGCAAGACAAATCAAACGATTAAGATTTGAAAAATAATATGGCAGAAACTAAATCAAAAACAAAAAAACCAATCGTTAAAAAAGAAGCTCCTGTAGTGGTGGCTCCAGAAGTGCAAAAGCCTATTACCACTATGGACGATATTTTGGACGATATGCCAGCGGATTTCACCGTTGAAAAAGAATTGGCATCTAAGCCAGACCGCTATTTTGAAGCAACAGGACGAAGAAAAACAGCCGTGGCTCGCGTGAGATTATTTACTCGCGGAGAAAAGCAATTCTTAGTTAACGGCAAACCTTACCAAGAATACTTTATGGTAGAAGAAGATCAACAAAAGGCCACTTCTTCACTCAGAAAAATGAAGTGCTTGGATAAATTTAAGGTTACCGTAGTAGTTTCTGGTGGGGGACACAGCGCTCAAGCTGAAGCTGTTCGTCACGGAACCGCCCGAGTATTAGTTGATTTTAACAATAACTTTAAAAAGAGATTAAGAAAAGTAGGATATTTAACTCGAGACCCACGTATGAAGGAACGAAAGAAGTTCGGATTAAAGCGTGCGAGAAAATCTCCACAATGGTCAAAGCGATAGTTCTCTCTATCCAAAAAAACTGCCAGAAATGGCAGTTGTTTGTTTATATCTTGCTCGAAAGAGAAATACTTGACAAGTATATAAAATGGGTGTATAATTA
>CAYYYT010000112.1:0-1715 GCA_964476105.1 uncultured Candidatus Saccharibacteria bacterium
TTGAAACTCCACGACTTTTACCCAAAATGACCGCGCAAGAGAGAGCATCGGCTAGGAAGTAACTTAAAAGGCGCCCTGCGGGGCGCCTTTTAAACTAAAAAAATCGCCAGCTGTAAAAACTGGCGATTTTTTGTTATTGTAATGGTATGAATTTAAAATTTAATGAAAAATTAGCAGAAAATTATACCAGTATTTCTCAAAAAATAAGGGTTTTGACCGAAAGTTGGGTTTTGGATCAAATCTATTGTCCAAGTTGTGGTAACTTAATGCATGATTATAAAAACAACAAGCCAGTTGCTGATTTTTATTGTGAAAAATGCACAGAAGACTTCGAATTGAAATCTAAAAGAGGGAAAATTGGAAAAACGGTTTCTGCTGGAGCATATTCAAAAATGATTGAGAGAATTAATTCTCGGTCTAAGCCAAATTTTTTCTTTATGGGATATTTGGATTCTTTAATAGTAAATGACTTTTTTGTAGTGCCAAAGCATTTTTTTATTTCTGATATTATTGAAAAGAGAAAGGCTCTTTCAGAAAAAGCACAAAGAGCTGGCTGGATTGGGTCAAATATTTTATTTTCAAAAATTCCAAAAGCCGGGCAAATTTTTTATATTGAAAATGGTCAAGAAATTTCCAAAAAAGATGTTTTAGAAAAGTGGCAGAAGACAGTTTTTTTAAAGAAAATTAAAAAGTCAGATGCAAAAGGTTGGATTTTGGATATTATGAATTGTATTGACTCTTTAGATAAAAAAGAGTTTAGCTTGGCTGATATTTATAGATTTGAGACTGAATTGCAAAAGATTCACCCAGAAAATAAGCATATTAAAGACAAAATTCGCCAGCAATTACAATTTTTAAGAGATAAAGGATATTTATCTTTTGTAGACAAGGGAAAATATAATTTAAATTAAAAAATATGGAAAAAGATGACTTTTTTGTTCAGTCGGGAATAATGTCTAATATAATAATAATTGATCAATTGATTAACACGGGGGTGTTTACGGATATAAATTTAAGAGTTTTTCAAGAACCTGTTTTTGTTTCAATTATTATAAAATTGAATGATTTATTGCAAAAGTTTAATAAATTAGATAATCGCATTAGTTTTAATGATGATATTATTTCTGGTGATATTACGGATTTGGTAAATAGAGTTCGTAACGCAGCTTGTCATATCGATTCTCTAGAAAATTTACTAGATAAGGAATCGCAATCTAAATTTGTTTTTAGTATGATTATAGGCAGGGGAAATGCTATTAGTATTAATGGTAAAAATATGGCGTTTTCTGATTATGAAGATGAAATAGCATTTTTTTATGGAGAAAACCGACTTTATTTTAAGCGACATTTAATTCGTTTAATAAATGAGGTAAAAATAACTTTTAATAAATTATATCCTAATAATAAATATCCATTTTAAATTAAAAATATGAACTTAGGTAAATTTATAGAAAAATTAGAAGCAATTCGATTGGAAAATGGGGAAGATATGCAAGTAATGATGGCTGATAATTTGCTTGTTGTAGATCCAGTGTTCGTAGAAAAAAATGGTTTTGGTAAAAGAGCTGTAATTATAACTGATCAAAGATAAAGTTTCCCGTTGGCGAAAACTTATCCACAGTGTATTGGCTGTGGATTTGTTTTATAATTAGCCTAAGATATGAAGAAGATTTTTAAGGTCATTTTGGTGATTTTGGCTGTTTTGTTTTTGTTAT
>CAYYYT010000113.1:0-1703 GCA_964476105.1 uncultured Candidatus Saccharibacteria bacterium
GTATAAAAATATACGTTTGAAGAAACCGCAATCGCCTTTTTCATATCCACCCAACCATGAGGCACTACTCCCGCAAACTTATAAGAAACACTGGGGTCATACTGACTATGCACTAAAATATACCCAATGTCATTAATTAATTTAGTGGGAGAAATAATGTTTTCCTCCAATGCTCCCATTGCTAAAAATGGCTTAATGGTTGAACCAGTTGGATATTGCGCCGAAATAACTCGGTTAAAAAACGGTTGGTTTGTATCATTGATAATGGCATTAAAATCAGCCTTAGAAATCCCTTGTGAAAACATATTATCATCGTAACTTGGATAAGAAACTAAGGCTAAAACGGCTCCTGTTTTTGGATTCAGCGCGACCGCCGCACCTTTTTTTGACCCTAAATTTTTAATAGATTTTTCCAGCGAATCATACACCGTTTTTTGCAATTTGGCGTCAATATTGAGCACCAAGTTATACCCCGCAACCGGTTCTGAAATTACCTTATCTTCTTTTTTAACGCCCATCGCCGTGCGAACTACCTCGGTTTCCCCGGGAGTTCCACGCAACTCAGATTCATAAAATTTTTCCAAACCATCCTTTCCAATATAATCGGAGGCTGAATAATTTTCTAAAACTTCTAAATTATCTTTCGTTACTCTACCGGTGTATCCTAAAACATGTGAAAAAACTGGTCCCATCACATAGTTGCGCACCGTATTTTTTTCTATCTGACAGTCAGGCAAATCTTTAAGATGAGCTTCTAAAATCAAAAGCTTTTCATGATCAATGTTTTCGGCGAGCAATACCTTTGATTCATCCGACGCGCCAATCACCGATTCTAAATCCTCAACCTTTTGCTCTAATAATTCCGATAGCAACATTACCTGACGCAAAGACTCCTGACTGGAAACAGAAAAATTTCTCTTATCGCAAACCAAATCGTATGCCGGCGAATTAGTAATTAATTTTTTAAAATTACTATCATAGACAATGCCTCGCTCAGGACGAATTAAACTCATTTTACCCTTATTCCCCTGCGCTGCCGCCGCCATTTTCTTGCCCTGCCAAACTTGAAGATATAGTGTTTTACCAAAAAAAACGGTGACAATAAGTAAAAAAATACCAAAAATTACTAAGATAATTCTCTCTTTAATTTTAACTTCTAGACGCTTTTCGGTTAAACCAAATTCTTCTTCTTTGTTTTTAGCTAAAGTATCCAAAAAAACTTCGTGGGTTTCCACATCTCCAATAGACTCTCTAATTTTATATTTTCCAAATGACATAGTGTCTTACAGTAACGTTAATTGCCGATCTTGGTGCATACTGCTTTTCAATCTGCGATAGATAGAAAAAATAATTACCGCCATAATGGTATTGCTAGCGATAATCGTAACTGCTTTTGATTCAACATGCAATGGGAAAAGATGTGTTTTCATCATCCCAAGCAGAATTCCTTGATAACAACAAAAACTAACCAAAAAAAGGAAGGTAAAATATCCTAGCGATTGGGTTGCGTGGGCATTTTTAATGAAATAATCACTAAATCTTTTGAGCACATACAATGCCAAAAAAATACCTATGGAAATGCCGAATTGATGAGTAAAAAACATATCGGAAAAAAATCCTCCTACAAAAACCAGAAAGAGAATATTTCTGAAACGGTGGTGACTGTAAGAAAAAAGCAAAACAAAAAAGGTGATAAAAAATAT
>CAYYYT010000114.1:0-1699 GCA_964476105.1 uncultured Candidatus Saccharibacteria bacterium
CAAAAATCAATACCAACTCCGGTTTACTTTTCCCAATACACACCGCCAAACTTACATTTCTCTTTTCTTCATCTCCGTTCCGATCATTCATAGTCTCAAAAAGGATTTGTCTTTTCTGTCACCTTCCGATTGCATTAATATAAATATTTCGACATTAATTTTAATCTATTAGTTAGAAACTTTTTCTTTTTCTTAATATAATTTTTTCTGGAAACCATTTCTTTCTTATTTCTCCAGCCAAAAAAAATGAGCCTGCTACTAAAACAAGGTCGTCTTTCTTTGCATTTTTCAAGGCTTTATCTATAGCTTGACTCGCATCGAGAAAAGTATTTATTCGCGCACCCTTCTTGAGATATCTTTTTGATTTTTCGCTTAATTCTTTTGGGTGAGCACACTTTCGATCCTTAATTTGGAATCTGGTCACATAGACCTTATCAGCAAGTGGAATAATTTGGTCGAGAATCAAAGTTTCATCTTTATTTTCTGCCAAACCAACAACCAGATGAAGTTTTTTAAATTTCAGACTTTCCAAATTAACCACCGTACTTCTAATTTTAGATCTATTATGAGCTCCATCAAGAACCACCAATGGTCTCTTTTGAATTATCTCAAATCGACATTGCAAACGAGCAATTTCTATGCCTTTTTTAATATCTTGCTCTGATGCACCAACACTTCTTGTAATTGCTGAAGCTAAAGCCTTGTTGTAATCTTGATAATTTGTTTGATGTGAAATTTGAGTTAGTCTTACTTTATTCTCTATACAAATTTCTTTAAAGATTTTAATGAGGGCTGGACGTTGTTCAGCTGTAAAAAACACAGAGCCTTTCTTAATTATTCCGGCCTTATCGTAGGCAATTTCTTTCAAGGTCTTTCCAAGAATATGAGTATGATCGTAATCAATCATTGTAATCGCTGTAACGATAGCTCTTTCAATAACATTGGTTGCATCATACCTGCCCCCTAAACCAACTTCGAGTACTACCCATTCGCATTTCTGGCGCTTAAAATAGACAAAGGCAATAGCAAGAAATATTTCAAAATAAGACGGTCTTCCATAAGGACCCATAAGGTAGACTTTATCTATAAACGGTTTCAGATATTCCACAATATCAACCAACTCACCAGGGCTAATATAGTTATCTTTTACTTTTATCTTCTCAATCGAAGTTGTAACAAATGGTGAAGTAAAAGATCCAACTTTATTGCCTGAGACTTTCAATATTTCATGAACCATATTTGTAACTGTGCCTTTTCCAGCAGTTCCAGTTATATGAATGTATTTCATACCACGATCAGGATTTCCGATAAGTTCTAAGAAATATCTCATTCGTCTGAGATAGACGCCTGAGTGACGCTTATTGACAATATAGTCGCCATTCAAAGGCAAGTTTGACAAACCCTCGAGATAATTAATTGCACTGTAATATCGTTCAAAATTTTTCATTTTAATAGATTTAGTTAATATGTTTATAAACGCGAAAAAACCGCTCGGAGAGGCGGTTTTAATAATTTAAAAGATAAATGCTAAAACCCCTCTCTTATTGAAGAAAGTTTCCAGCAAAGCTCGACCAAGTTTGTGTATTTCCGTTGATCAACATGGCAGTAAATTAGATTGAATAGAATTTACCATACAAAAGTGGCTAATTCAAACTAATTGAATTCCTCCTCACTTCGTTCGGAGTCATTATTTTGCGGA
>CAYYYT010000115.1:0-1694 GCA_964476105.1 uncultured Candidatus Saccharibacteria bacterium
ATTTTACCTACGCCATCAACAGCCGAAGAATTTTTCAATAAATCTATTTATCTATAACAATAACTTCCCCATCACGAATTGCTTTGTATGTAATATTATGTTTTTAACAATAAACAATTTCTTCGTCAATTTTTACTGATTCAGGATGATCAGACTTCCAGTGAGGCACAAATCGAAAATCCAAAAGCCCTAGCCCATCCCAAATAATTTCTTTTTGATCGCTATATGGAGTATCAAGCACATCAACAATATCCATGCCCCTAAGACTCGGGGCAAGAACACATCCAGCCGCACTGTAACCTGCATAAAGAAAATCTGTATCACATAACTTTGTTAAAATTTCATCAAGTCCACTTAATTTCATAGCCTGACGCAGAACAAAAACATTGCCACCACTTATAAAAATCGCCCCAATTTCTTCCAGTTTTTTCTTCAATAATTCTGACTTACCAAAATAATCCCTCAAATCAATTTCTTCAACTTCTAGGCCTAATTTTTTAAGAGATGTTGTGTCGTTATTTGTTCTTTTAATACGTCTTACTGGATCTACGGTAGTATAATCACGGGCATTTGGAATATAACCAATTTTACCATAAGGGATCATCGATTTAAGCTTCTCTGCCTGATCTCCTAATTCATACGATGATAAGTAAAATTTCATTTTTATTTGACCGTTAAAATTATTTTGAAATTAAAAATTTGAAATTTTAAATTGCGCGGGCCCGCGGGCGCGCGATTTAACCGTGTTTAAATTCAATTACGTCTCCATCCTTCACCACATACTCCTTTCCTTCGGTGCGAATTAATCCCATTTCTCTTGCCTTGGCATAACTGCCGGCTTTTAATAAATCTTCCCAAAAAACTACTTCTGCTTTTACGAATTTCTTTTCAAAGTCAGAATGAATAACCCCCGCCGCCTGTGGCGCCTTGTCCCCTTTTTTAATCGTCCAAGCACGAGTTTCTATTTCACCAGTCGTTAAAAAAGTTTGCAGACCCAATAAGTCGTAACTTTTTTTAATCAATAAATCCGTTCCTGACAGTTCATTAAAACCAAGATCCACACGCTCGCTGGCATTGAGTCCTTCTGATTGTTCTTCGCTGGCAATGTCTAAAACTAAAAAGTTTTTAAGTGATTGAGTGATTGATTCGTTAACTTCTTCGGGCTTTCCGTTAAGCAAATAAAGTCTTGGCTTAAAAGTTAAAAGTTGTAACTGTCGCATAATAAAAGCTTCGTCTTCTAGCCACTCTTGCTCTATCAACACTTTTTGTTCTTGCAGAAACTTTTGCGCTTTCGCCAAAACCGCATTTTCTTTAATGGCTTCTTTTTTACCAGCACGCACATCGCCTGCCAAACCACCTAAGCGCTTAGTAACTGTTTCTAAATCTTTTAAAATCAATTCCACATCTAAAATTTCCTTATCGCGAATAGGATTGATGTCTTGTTGAGTATTAATAATATCGGGGTTAGCAAAGGCACGCAAAACATAGACAATGGCATCAGTTTCACGAATATTTGCCAAAAATTTATTGCCCAATCCCTCGCCTTCAGCCGCACCCTTCACCAAACCCGCAATATCCACAAAATCTACCGTGGCGTATATTTTCTTTTGAGTCTTTGAAAATTCTGCTAGAGCATCAATGCGTGCATTAGGAACCAAAACCACCCCAACGCTGGGGTCAATGGTAGCAAATGG
>CAYYYT010000116.1:0-1688 GCA_964476105.1 uncultured Candidatus Saccharibacteria bacterium
CGAGCTGAAAGTTGCTTTTAAAGAAATCTGCATTACTAATAACATATTGGCTGGTGAATGGTATGCCACTTTTGGCGCAACCCTTATGTCCTGGTGCTTCGCCGATTAGTATATATTCAGGTGGATTCTTTTCATAATAAGCTAGATATGTAGCAATGTTATTGAGCCGTTTTTGAGTTTCTGTGTCATTGCCACGATAAAAATTGTTAACAGATATATTATTTGTTGGTCGTGATGCTAGCTCGTTGACTATTTGCTCGATCATCTCAGAATTATATCATTCCTACTGAAGAGATATACTACTAACCGGCCAAAAACTCGATTAATGTATCGTGTATCTTTTGTCTCATTTTGAACTGTTAAATTGGGTCTAGACCCATATGCTTAGCCAGGGTCGTCATGGCACGTTTATTGTGCTGTAGCGACCCTGTTTTTGTGTTATGGTGTTCGAAACCCTAATGCCATTCGGGGTGAAAACCGCAAGTATGCGGTTTGCAAGGGAGTCAACACTTGCAAACTTGTTTGCAAAGAAGTTGCGACGGGCTCGCCGTAGGTGAGTCGAATCCCTCCACTTTAGTCAAATGTTTAGACTATTGGAATCTTTGGTAAGCGTATTAATTTGTTATAGTGGATGTATGAAAAAAATTGAAGCTCTTATATCAGATGCTGATGGTACATTAGTCGATACAGTTTCTTTAATAAGAAGAGGCCAATACGAGACGGCGAAAAAATATCTCATTGAGCACGGGCTTCTTGAATCCGACATACCTAGTTATGAATCTTTTGAAAAACACTTAAATGAAGTGGTTGGAGGGAGTGCGCGGGAAACACTTGAAAAAACGGTTAAACTTTTGTTTGAAAGTACTCCGGACCATCTTGATAGCATAAATTATGATCATTTACACGAAATGCTAAATCCAATACAAGATGAATTAGCCAACTCAACCGTTGAATCATATGAAGGTTTAGAAAGTTTTCTACAATGGCTTGGTTCATCGGGGATAAAATTAGCAATTTTTACGAGTGGTACGCCTCATCATGTCGTGAGAAATTTTGGTATATCGTTGCCAAGACTCAGGCTCGCAGAACTATATAAAGACAAGACAAAGACCGATATTGAAAAATTAACAGAATTTACAGAAAAACTAAAAAAAGATTTTGTCATACCGGAATTCGCCATTGTTACCGCGGATGATACTATAAAGCATAAGCCCGATCCGGAGAGCCTGAATCTGGCCATGAAGAGACTTGGCGTTTTGCCGGAATCGGTGGCTGTATTAGGTGACCACACAGTGGATATGCAAACTGCAACCAACGCTGGGGTAGAGGTTCGCATTGGCATTACTCATGGTTTTGCAGATAGTGAGACACTACGCGCAAATGGAGCGAAGTATCTTGCTCACAGTTTGGCTGATGTCAGGAAAGTAATAGAACTTTATCAGGTTGCAGAAGTGTAAATCTTCACACTTGAAAAATTAGTTACCCTGACCTAAATAAGCTCAAAACCGGCCTGAATAAGTAAGAAAACTGATCTTTGAAATTAAATAATTATAATTCAGTAAATTTATCTTCAAAATAACCAATGACTTTTTTGCATTTTTTGACAATGCTAGCAACGGTATCTATTTTTGGTTCAAATTTATCAATATCGTCGACATTGACCCAAGCGAAATCGCTATATTCATCAC
>CAYYYT010000117.1:0-1642 GCA_964476105.1 uncultured Candidatus Saccharibacteria bacterium
AGCTTACAAAGATGAAGTATTGGGTGCGAATGTTGTTATGCCCCAAGAATTGAGAGCAATCGTGATTGATAAATTTACAAATATTGTTTCAGATATGGGCAGGGCTGTTCAAGAAAACGCAAAAATTTTTATGCAAGAAAGAACTCGTAATCCACGCGCTAGCGAGGATTTAGTTGCTACCGCAAAACTCCTTGCCGAATTAGTAGGAAATGAAGCAATAGCAACCGAAGCCAAAGAGCTAGAAGGCCAATTAGCAACAATGAGCTATCAAGAGATTTGTACAAAATTGATCGGTATCCAAAAGAAAGCACTTGTAGAATTTGTTGGTACGGATCAAAAATTAGATAGCGAAAGTTTACAAAAAGCTATTGAAGGCAGGTTCAATATTCAATTTATTAAAAAGCAATAAATTTATGAAATTTGAAGGAATGCCACAACCCAATCCAGTGGAAAGCCAAGAACCAAAAATTCAAAGTTTGGAAACAAAGGATACTTCAGTACAGCAAGAAAGCGTTCATGTCAACGAAGCAGATATCATTGCTCGTAAAGAAGCCGATGCAAAGAAAATTGCAGAATTAAGAGAGCAACTAGGATTACAACCAGAAATTGCTCAAGCTAGTCCAAATACGGAAACTTCAAGTGCCGAAGTGTTAGAAAAAGAAGAAACCTTAACTCCTGAAATGGCGACGCAAAAATTGTTTTCAGAAATGGACGAGTTAGAAAGCAGACAGGCATTAGAAATTGATAAAAGTGCCTTTCTTGAGAAAATAACAAATCTTTTGAGGATTGCTTCAAAAACAGAAGATCCTCAGGCTTATAAATTTTTTAGAACTGATAGTCATTTTCAGAAATTAAAAATAGGAAGTAAATTTCTTATACAAAATTCCTTCGATAGAGATTTACATGGGAAGATTTTTGCCTACCTCGACAGTATTGGAATTAAAACAACTGAAGAAGAAAAACAAGAAATCAAAAAATCTTTTGAAGTTAGCGATGCAGAAAAAAGAAAAGAAACACTTGGTTCTTATGCTCAAAATGGTCTTTTAACGCTTAAATCTGCACTTGAAAAAGGTGTGCTGAAAGAAACATCGTCCACACCAGGAGATTTTTCTTCATCAGAAAATCTTGCTGAACTTTCTGGCGAGGAATTTGGTAATGTTAGAGGATATGAATTAACTGCTCAAGATGTAAATAACGCATTGTTTTACGGCCGAAATAGTTTTTTTGGAGTGGTATTGGAAAGAGGTGGAGAAAGTATAGATAGAGCTGGTTCATTACCAAAAATCGAAGTAGAAAACAGGTTAAGAAACTCAATGATTTTTGTTGTAAAAACGAGTAAAGTTGAAATTTCAAGGCGTACAGAAAATGTCAATAAAGAAGATATTGTGGGTAGAGATATAAAACCTGAAGAAATTGATTATTTAATAGTTGATAAATCGAATCTTGCTCTCGCTCAAGAAACTTATGGACATTTACCGATTAGAATAATCGAAGCTGATTCTGTAGAAGCCGACATTGAAGGACTATTTAATGGTCCGTACACACTACCTAATTACAAAGACAAAATTGATCAAATTGCTAAAGCAGAAGGTTCAATTTGGTGCCACATAGCTCGACTTCCTGTAGAAACTTATCCTAAAGA
>CAYYYT010000118.1:0-1617 GCA_964476105.1 uncultured Candidatus Saccharibacteria bacterium
TTTTTTCTGATGAAGATAGCGTGGTTATGATTTTTATTAATGAAAAAAAACCTGATGTGGTTTGGGTTGGTCGTGGAATGCCTAAGCAGGAGCATTGGATTTATCAATACAGAAGTCAATTACAAGTTCCGGTGGTGGTCGGAGTTGGTGCTGCTTTTAAATTTTTAAGTGGTAAGGTTTCGCGTGCTCCAAAATGGGTGGGTGCCTTGGGCTTTGAGTGGCTCTGGAGATTGTTTACGGAGCCAAAAACAACCTTTACTAGAGTATTTATTGATGCGCCTAAATTTGTGAGTTTAGTTGCCCTGGAATTGCTGAAAGATTTTTTTAGCTAAACTGATGCTTGACTCTTGGCTTTGATAGTGTTATTTTCTAATTGTTTCGTAGTTCTTTTCAGGAGAAAGTTATGCGCAAGCCAGTTCAAACTTTTGGCAGAACGCCACCCGATCAAAAACGTTTCAAGGACAAAGTTTATCACTTTATTTTCTCTCAAGCGATTCGTCCCTGTATTGATTTTATCATTGTTCGCGATGGCGGCGTCTTGCTTGCTCAGCGCACCGTTGAGCCCGATCTTGGATTGTGGGCGCTTCCAGGAGGAATGATGTTTCATGGAGAAACATTTGATCAAGCGGCAAATCGTATTTCTATGCGAGAAATGGGTCTTTCAGTTTATAGCATGGATCTTGTTGGGAGCATGGAGTTTCTTAACGAGGGTGGGTCGTGGCGCCACAGTGTTAGTTTGGGATATAAAACTCGCTTGGAGTCCTGGAGAATTATGGCAAGCGAGCAGGCTGAAGAATATGCCTTGTTTGATTTTGGTGAATTAGTTTCTTCTAGTGATGTTCAGCCAGTGCACAGAGAATTCCTTATACAAAAATGGTCGAAGATAAATTATTATTGATACCAACCAAGTGGCGCGACATAAGTCGCGCCTTTTTTATTGAAAATAGTTTAAGTTTTGATTAGTATGACGTTATGAAGATTATTATCCTAGCAGGTGGCAAGGGGATGCGCTTGTGGCCACTTTCGCGATTAGGATTTCCCAAACAATTTTTAAAGATTGGTAAAGAAACATCTTTGTTTCGACAAACCTTAGACAGAGCTTTTTTATTGGCTAAGCCTGATGATATTTTTGTTTCTACGGGAAAAGATAATGTACTAAATATAAAACGAGATTTGAGATCTTCGGGTCTAAGTGAAAAAAATATTATTTTGCGTGAAGATGATAAAGAAACAGCATATATTATTTTTGATTGTTTGGAAAGATTAAAAAATGATTTTAAGGTTGGTCGAAAAGAGGTAATAGTGGTTTTGCCGTCGGATCACTTTATTAGTCCCGATCAGAGCTTTGTTGAGGATATTAAAGAAGCCTCAAAAATTGCTGACACAGACACGATTGTTACCTTAGGAATACGTCCAACGTCGCCAGAAACTGGATATGGGTATATTAGAATGGGAAATAAGCGCGGTAGTCATTATCAGGTAGAAGCTTTCGTTGAAAAGCCTAATAAACCAACTGCAATAAATTATTTGGAGGATGGAAATTATCTGTGGAATTCTGGAATGTTTATTTTTTCCTTGGGTTTTATGCTTAAGGAATTTCAGAATCACGCTCCCGAT
>CAYYYT010000119.1:0-1541 GCA_964476105.1 uncultured Candidatus Saccharibacteria bacterium
TTTAAATTATGCACCCTGGCTCCCCGTATTTTAATGAAGCTGTTTTCCATTGATTTTTTTAATTTACTTAGTGGGTTATTATACTGCAAAAACAAGAATCATTCAAGTAATAAAAAAGAGCTCTCAATGCAACGCGCACTAAGAGCTCAAAACGAATTCCATTTCTTCTACCCGGTCCTTTTTTTTGCCCCAGAGAGGCCAAAAAGTATGATTGGACTAATGCACAGCCATGTTATTAGACCTGTCAGCTCCGGCACTTGATCGTGACCAGTAGCACCTCCACCCGATCCCGGAGGATTATTGAGTAAAATGGGGTAAGTCAACCTTGCCCCATTGCCATCGAAGATTTCCTCGATGCTCAGCAAGGGGCTGGTCGGATCAATTTGTAGCTTCGCGTCGCGAAACAACTGATCCGTCGGCGTCTTGAAAAAGACGATAATCGGATCAAAGATGACATCTAATGATCCTAAACCACTGGGCTTCAGATACGCAAAATCGATACCAACTCCTCCCGCCGGTTGAAAGGCAGAGAAGTAAAATGCCACCGAAAGTGCACTTTGACCGACCGGCGAGTTTCCGAAGAACCCACCAGAGACCGGATCTTCGTTGTCAGGGCGATCCTTGCCCCAATAGACATCGAAGACATAGTTTTTGTCGCCGGGCCCAACCTCGTGATTGCTCACGGTAATCAACGCCGCGAAAGCGGAGGACGAAAACGACGCCACAAGCATCAATACCAGCAAAAGTTTCTGAAACATGCCACCCTCGCTAAGAAATAGAAACGAAACTCAAAGAACAACTTCCCAAAGACTATCACAAATAACAAAACATGTCAATAGTTTTAAAATAATAAAAAAGGCCCGCGACTTTGTCGCGGGCGCCACTTGCCTACTTTTCACTAACCACCGCCACCGGTGATCGATTTTGCGGATTCATCCGCGCTTCCATATTTTTTGCTTTGTAACTAATTAGGATAATATCAGCAAAAAATGATAGGAAAAAGGCTAGGATTGCACAAAAGATTGGTAATACCACCTTCCTTTGACTTTGAACTTTTTCAGAACACCACATACCAACACAGAAAAAAAGAATAAAAGAAGAAAGACGAAGGAAGACAATAAAATAAAACATACCACAGCCTCCACAAAAAAAAGAAAGAACTTCAACACCATAAAAATAATATCATAAATAGATAATCTGTCAAAAATTTACCTTGAAAAAAGCTAAATTTTATGATATAAGAATGGAATGTCAGAAATAAGAAAAGACATTCTTACTGCTATAGAAAACCTCCCAAAAACAACGGGGGTTTATTTGCTCTACAGAAATAATGAACCCATTTACATCGGCAAAGCGATTAACCTTAAAGACCGCGTTAAAAACCATTTTCAACAACCAACCTACAAAGATAGTCTTTTTATTCATACCATTGAAAAAATAGATTACCTCCCCACTCAATCAGAAATTGAGGCACTTATTTTAGAAGCCAATCTCATCAAAAAACACCAACCTAAATTTAACCAAATCTGGCGCGATGATAA
>CAYYYT010000120.1:0-1538 GCA_964476105.1 uncultured Candidatus Saccharibacteria bacterium
CTTGAAGTTGGCGTTGATGATTTAATTAAGTAGAAATATGGCAAAAAAAGATTATTCAAAATTAGAAAAAGACGACTTGCTCAAAGTCATTGAAAAACTGGAATCCCGCAAAAAATACGGGCTGATTTGGGACGAGGAAAAAACCAAAGAGCAATTTGAAAAGGAATCGGAAAACGCCTTGCCAGTTTTGAAAGAGGTTAAAGGCAAAGAAATAAAAACCGATCCGAGCAAGCCGACCAATATTTTGATTGAAGGCGACAATTATCACGCCTTATCTGTTCTTAATTATACCCACCAGGGTAAAATTGATGTTATCTATATTGATCCGCCATATAACACGGGGAATAAGGATTTTAAATATAACGACCGATTTGTTGAGCGTGATGATGCATACAGACACAGTAAATGGCTTTCTTTTATTGGGAAACGGCTACGCCTTGCCAAGAGTTTATTAAAAAATGATGGAGCCATTTTTATTTCAATTGATGATAATGAGTTTGCACAATTAAAATTATTGTGTGATGACATTTTTGGTGAGGATAATTTTGTCGATTGCATATCGTGGGATAAAAAATCGTCAGCGAAGGGTGTACCCCCGAAAAATATGGTTGTTAATGTGCATGAATACATTTTGGTATATCAAATAAACTCAAGTTTTTCATTTATAGGTGAGCCTAGAGATTTAAAAGGTTTTGACAATCCAGACAATGATCCACGAGGGCCGTGGCGGAATACGAATATTAAAAGTACGGTCAAAGATAAATCTTTAGCATTTGCAATAACGAATCCCGAAACAAAAATAAGCTATACAGATGTTTGGGCTTTTAGTAAAGCTGAGTTAGACAGGTTGATTAAAGAGAAATATCTCATTTTCCCAAAAAATAAGAATGGGCAGGTTAGGAAAAAAGAATTTTTTAATGAATTTAAAAATTCTAATATACCAATTAAATCCTCTTGGGGTCTTTTCGATAATCAAAAAAATACAGAGATGTTAAAAAAGATATTGCCGAATGTAACTTTTTTGAATCCAAAGCCTCTTGAGCTAATGCAGTATTTACTGAAAGCTGTTGCCAAAAATAATTCTATAATTCTTGATTTTATGGCAGGCTCTGGAACAACGGGTCATGCAGTTTCAATTTTGAACAAAGAAGACAATGGAACACGACAATTTATTCTTTGTACCAACAATGAAAATGACATAGCGCAAGAAATTTGTTTGCCAAGAATTAAAACAGTTATCAAGGGACATTCTGATTATCCTGATATTACAGGGATTAAAAGCAATCTTAAATATTACAAAACTGCTTTTGTTAAAAATTCCATTAGCCGAGATGATTTGAAAATGCGGATTACGCGAGAATGCACAGAAATGCTTTGTTTGCGCGAAGGAATTTTTGATGAAGTAAAAGCCAAGCCCGATTATCATATTTTTGAACAAAACGGCAGAATTATGGGCGTGTATTATTCAATGGAACGGGACAGCTTGGCACAATTAAAAAAGGAACTGGACAAAATGGAAGGCGAAAAGATTTTGTATT